>NZ_JBBIAM010000041.1:0-75013 GCF_054185185.1 Bradyrhizobium sp. UFLA05-153 | reverse complement strand
TAAAACTCTAAGGCGATGCCCTTGTTGCGGGGCATCGCCGCGTCTCGGCAGGCAACGAAAATTATGACGCAGTAGTATTAGCGAAGCGTAACCCACCTCTTTATGTTTCGGCCGAGATAGACCCTGGTGGGTTACGCCTTCGGCTAACCCACACCACGAAGCCTACAGCCGCCTGAGCGCCACTGACTCCACCACGTGGTCGGCGCCCTTCTTCAGGATCAGCGTCGCGCGGGGGCGGGTGGGCAGAATGTTGTCCTCGAGATTGGCGAGGTTGGTGCGCTCCCAGATCGCGGTCGCGGTGGCGGTGGCTTCCTCGTCCGACAGCAGCGCATAACGGTGGAAATAGGATCTGGGATCGGTGAACGCAGTGTCCCTGAGCGCCAGGAAGCGCTTCACATACCACTGCCGCAACGCCGCTTCGTCAGCGTCGATATAAACCGAGAAGTCGAAGAAGTCGGAGACGACCGGCACCGCCTTGCCGTCACGCGGCAGCTTGCCGGTCTGCAGCACGTTGACGCCCTCGACGATCAGGATATCCGGCTGGTCGATCTCGACCCACTGGTTCGGCACGATGTCGTAGGTCAGATGCGAATAGACCGGCGCGCGCACGGGGTGGCGACCGGCCTTGATGTCGGAGAGGAAGCTGAGCAGCAGCGGCAGGTCGTAGCTTTCCGGAAAGCCTTTTTTCTGCACCAGTCCCTGCCGCTCCAGCACCGCAAGGGGATAGAGAAAACCGTCCGTCGTGATCAGGTCGACCTTCGGCCGCGGCGACCAGCGCGCGAGCAGGGCCTGGAGCACGCGGGCGGTGGTGGACTTTCCGACCGCCACCGAGCCTGCGACGCCGATGATGTAGGGCATCTTGCGATCGCGGATGTTGAGGAACTGACGCTGTGCGTAATACAGGCGCTGCATGGCATCGACATAGATCGACAGCAGACGCGAGAGCGGCAAGTAGATGTCCTCGACCTCCTGCAAGTCGAGGCGGTCGTGCAGCGAGCGGAGGCGGTCGAACTCGCCCGGCTCAAGCGTCATCGGCGTGTCGTTTCGCAGCTCTGCCCACTGCTCGCGCGTGTAGACGCGGTAGGGATTATAGATCTGCTCGGGTGCGCGGATATCCATGACGCCGCCTTTCCGTTGCGACTTTAGCTCTTTCCCTTGAGCATGATCTTTTCCGAAAACCGCTTCGCACTTTGCGCTAACACGGTCCTCCGGGTCATGCTCTAGTCGCTCTTGCGCGACGCCTTCTCTTCCAACCCTGACATCGAGGTGCGTTTGTCCAGCGCCGCCTCGACCTCTTCCAGCTTTACGCCACGGGCCTTGAGCAGCACAAGGAAGTGGTAGAGCAGGTCGGCGCTTTCAGCGATCAGATGCGCGCGATCGTTTTCGACTGCTGCGATTACGGTTTCGACTGCCTCCTCGCCGAACTTTTTCGCGCAATGTTCCGCGCCCTTGTCCAGGAGCTTGCGGGTATAGGACACCTCGCCACCAGCCGCGGCGCGGGCATCGATGGTTGCGGCCAGGTCGTGGATCGTGAAACGCGACATACAAAATACTCAGAGGCACACGCCAGCCTCACAGGCCGGTCCAGACCTGCACGTGTAGCATTTCCGCGAAGCGGAGTCGTCAGGCATCCAGCCGCATCGGCAGGCCGCGGCGGGCCATGTGGTCCTTGGCCTCGCGGATGGTAAATTCCCCGAAGTGGAAGATCGACGCCGCCAGCACCGCGGTGGCGTGGCCGTCGCGGATGCCGTCGACGAGGTGATCGAGATTGCCGACGCCGCCCGAGGCGATCACGGGAACGGGAACGCTGTCGGCGATCGCCCGGGTCAGCGGGATGTCAAAGCCCTGCCTGGTGCCGTCGCGGTCCATCGAGGTGAGCAAGATTTCACCAGCCCCCAGCGACACCACCTCCTGGGCATATTCGATCGCATCGATGCCTGTCGAGTTGCGCCCGCCATGCGTAAAGATCTCCCAGCGGTCCGAGCCGCCGGGGCGCTTGACGCGTTTGGCGTCGATCGCGACCACCACGCACTGCTCGCCGAACTTTTCCGCGGCTTCCTTGACGAACTCGCGCCGCGACACCGCAGCGCTGTTGATCGAGACCTTGTCTGCGCCCGAGCGCAGCAGCGTCTTGATATCATCAACCTTGCGCACCCCGCCGCCGACCGTGACCGGCATGAAGCAGGCTTCCGCGGTGCGCCGGACCACGTCCAGCATGATGCCGCGGTTCTCATGGGTCGCGGTGATATCGAGAAAGCAGAGCTCGTCGGCGCCGGCGGCGTCATAGGCGATCGCCGCCTCGACGGGATCGCCGGCATCGCGCAAGTCGACGAAGTTGACGCCCTTGACGACCCGGCCGTCCTTGACGTCGAGGCAGGGGATCACGCGCACCTTGAACATGTCTCGTCTCCTAAGCGGCAGCGCGCGCGTTGCGGATCAGGGTGAGGGCGTCAGCGGGGTCGAGCCTGCCGTCATAGAGCGCACGGCCGGCGATCGCGCCTGCGAGCTTTTTCGCCCGCGGCGCCAGCATCGCCTTGACGTCCTCGATCGAGGCAAGGCCGCCGGAGGCGATCACGGGGATGGAGATGGCATCGGCAAGGGCGATGGTCGCGTCGAGGTTCAAGCCCTTGAGCAGGCCGTCGCGGGCGATATCCGTGAAGATGATGGCGGCGACGCCGGCATCCTCGAAACGCTGCGCGATTTCCAGCACCGTCACCTGCGAGGTCTCGGCCCAGCCTTCGACGGCGACCTTGCCGTCGCGGGCATCGAGTCCCACGGCGACGCGGCCCGGAAATTTCTTCGCCGCGCTCTTCACCAGCTCCGGATCGCGCACGGCAGCCGTGCCGATGATGACGCGCGTGATGCCCTTGTCGAGCCAGGCCTCGACGGTCGCAAGATCGCGAATGCCGCCGCCGAGCTGAACCGGGATCGGAATCGTCTTCAGCATGGCCTCCACCGCCGCGGCGTTCACCGGCTTGCCGGCAAAGGCGCCGTCGAGATCGACGACGTGGAGATATTCAAATCCCTGCGCGACGAAGCTTTGCGCCTGCGCCGCTGGATCGAGGTTGAACACGGTGGCGCGCGCCATGTCGCCTTGCTCCAGGCGCACGCACTGGCCGGTCTTCAGATCGATGGCGGGGAAGAGGATCACGGCTTCCATCTCAGAAAGTTCGAGATCAGGGCCAACCCAAAGCGCTGGCTCTTCTCGGGGTGAAACTGCGTGCCGATCGCGGTGTCCTTGGCAACGATCGCCGTGACCGGTCCGCCATAATCGGCGCGCGCGAGCACGTCCCCTTCATTGGCGGCATTGAGGTGGTAGGAGTGCACGAAATAGGCGTGCTGGCCCTTTGGCCCCAGCGGCAGCTTTTCCAGCACCGGGTGCTCGCGCAGGACGTCGAGCGTGTTCCAGCCCATGTGCGGGATCTTCAGGTTTTCGTCGCGCGGCGTGATCTTCTCGACGTCGCCGGCGATCCAGTTCAGGCCTTCGGTGATGACATGCTCCTTGCCGCGGCTCGCGAACAGCTGCATGCCGACACAGATGCCGAACATCGGCCGCGCCTTCACGCGCACCGCTTCGGTGATCGCCTCGACCATGCCGTTGACGGCATCAAGGCCGCGCCGGCAATCGGCGAAGGCGCCGACACCGGGCAGCACGAGGCGATCGGCGCTGTAGGCCTGATCCGGATCGCTCGTCACGAAGACCTTCTGCCCGTCCTCCATGCTGCGCGCGGCGCGCTCGAAGGCTTTTGCGGCGGAATGCAGATTGCCGGAACCGTAATCGATGATGGCGACGCTCATCGTGACCCTCCCGGTTCTGGAAACAATCCAATGATGCCGCCGGACGGAAGCGGCGGCGGGTTTGAGAACGACTGACCCGGGACGGAGCGGGTCGGCGGCGGACCGCCGCGATCGACGGCCCATTGATCATTGACGATGCCGCGCTGCTTCTGACTCCAGCGCTCGAAGAAACGGCGCTCGGCGGTCTCCCGATCGTCGCCGATGACGACGTCGAGCTGACGCCAATTGCCGCGCGACAGCGTCCAGCGGCGCAGGCTCGACGCCTCGAAGCCCATCAGGAGGGCCAGGACGATATCGGCAAGGAAGATCGAGGAGCGGCCGACGCCAAGGCTCGAAAGCCCGGCCTGGAACGCGGCAAAGAAGATCACCCAGCCGAGCAGCGCCAGCCACAGCCGGTGCCACAACAGCCAGAACGGGCCGTAGATCATCGCCCAGAAATGAAAGCCATCGCGCACGAAGACGAAGTTGTCCGTCGCGCGCAGGTCCGCGCCGCTGGGGCCGGGAGCATGAACTGTGTAGGCAGGCATGTTGGATTGCCCGTTCTCAGAGATGTTCGATACCGCCAGCGGCGCTCATCGCCGCGAGACGGAGATGTCAGCCACCGAGCGAGCCCTTGGTGGAGGGCACCTCGCCCGCCGCCTTTGGGTCGATCGCCACGGCGGTGCGCAGCGCCCGCGCCAGACCCTTGAAGCAGGATTCGGCGATATGGTGGCTGTTCTCGCCATATAGGGTCTCGACGTGGAGAGTCACGCCCGCGTTCATGGCGAAGGCGTTGAACCACTCGCGCACGAGCTCGGTGTCGAACTCGCCGATCTTGTCGCGGGGGAAGTCGGCCTTGAACACCAGGACCGGACGGCCCGAGATGTCGATGACGACGCGCGACAGCGTCTCGTCCATGGGCATGTGGACGCTGGCATAGCGGGTGATGCCCGCCATGTTACCGAGCGCCTGCTTCACGGCCTGGCCGAGCGCGATGCCGGTGTCTTCGGTCGTATGGTGATAATCAATGTGCAGGTCGCCCACCGCCTTGACCGTGAGGTCGATGCGGGAATGGCGGGCGAGGAGATCGAGCATATGGTCGAAAAAGCCGATGCCGGTCGCGATATTGGACACGCCGGATCCATCGAGGTTCACGGATACCTCGATGTCGGTTTCCTTGGTCTTGCGCTTGATCGTCGCGGTGCGCATTGAAAGCTGGCTTCCACTCTAGTTGAGCATGATCTCCGCGCAAACGCTCCGCGTTTGTCGCGAGGGAAAACCGGCGTCCACTTTTCCGGATCATGCTCGCTTGGGCCGAAAACGGCGGTCTTTTAACAGCCAAATGACGCCTTCGCTACTGCGGGATGCTCCTGGCGGGGCTCTACTTCGGCCTATGGTGAGCGAATTTAGGACCGGAGTGGCCCGTTGTGCGCCGGTTGTGCCCTCGGACCGGACCGCCTAAATCAGGCCGGACAACGAGGTACTTCATGCAGGATTCCCAGAACAGCTCGGTCTGGCACGGCACGACGATCGTAACCGTCCGCAAGGGCGGCAGGGTGGTGGTCGGCGGCGACGGCCAGGTCTCGATCGGCCAGACGGTGATCAAGTCCAACGCCAAAAAGGTCCGCAAGCTCGGCAAGGGCGACGTGATCGGCGGTTTTGCGGGTGCGACCGCCGACGCCTTCACCCTGTTCGAGCGGCTGGAGAGCAAGCTCGAGCAATATCCGGGGCAGCTGACCCGGGCCGCGGTCGAGCTCGCCAAGGACTGGCGCACCGACCGGTATCTGCGGCGGCTCGAGGCCATGATGATCGTGGCCGACAAG
Source organism: Bradyrhizobium sp. UFLA05-153 (assembly GCF_054185185.1). Lineage (NCBI taxonomy): Bacteria > Pseudomonadati > Pseudomonadota > Alphaproteobacteria > Hyphomicrobiales > Nitrobacteraceae > Bradyrhizobium > Bradyrhizobium sp. UFLA05-153. The sequence goes on along the minus strand of NZ_JBBIAM010000041.1, from coordinate 69,413 downwards.
GACGTCTCCCTGGTCCTGACCGGGACCGGCGATGTGCTGGAGCCCGAGGCCGGCGTGATGGCGATCGGCTCGGGCGGCAACTACGCGCTGGCGGCGGCCCGCGCCCTGCTCGACACCGACAAGGACGCCGAGACCATCGTCCGCCGCTCGCTCGACATCGCCGCCGACATCTGCGTCTACACCAACCGCAACGTGACGATCGAAAGCCTGTCGAGCGGCTAGCCAGTGGCGCCGGCCTACGCCTTCCGCCCCATGACAGCGGCCGATCTGCCGCTGATCCTGCGGTGGCTGAAAGAGGCCCATGTGCGGGAATGGTGGGGCGATCCGGACGAGCAATTTGCGCTCGTGAGCGGTGACCTCATCGAGCCTGCGATGGACCAGTTCATCGTGTTGGCTGGCGGCCGGCCGTTCGGCTATCTTCAGTGCTACAGCCTGACCGCATGGAATACGGGCTTTGGGCCGCAGCCGGAGGGTACGCGTGGGATCGATCAGTTCATCGGTGAAGCCGACATGATCGGGCGCGGGCACGGCTCATCGTTCATCCGGCAGTTCGTCGATGAGAAGCTGCGGCAAGGGCTGCCGCGCATAGTGACCGACCCCGATCCGCTGAACTATCGCGCCGTACGCACCTATGAAAAAGCGGGTTTCGAGAGAGTTGGCATGGTGGAGACACCCGACGGGCCATCGTTGCTGATGATGCGCAATCCATGACTCCAGCGCCAACCCATACCATCAAGACGGCGGTTCCACCGATCTACTGGATCGGCCTCGCGCTCTCGCTGCTCGCGCTGCAGGCCTCGATCCTGTTTGCCATGGGCCGGGTGCCGATCTGCACCTGCGGCTACGTCAAGTTCTGGCACGGCGTGGTGAACAGCTCGGAGAATTCCCAGCACATCGCCGACTGGTACAGCTTCTCCCACATCCTCCATGGCTTCCTGTTCTACGGATTGACCTGGCTGCTGTTCGCCCGCCTGCCGTTCTTCCAGCTCAATTTTTTAAGCTTGTCTTGGCCGGCGCGGCTGCTCATCGCCATGCTGATTGAAGGCAGCTGGGAAATCGTCGAGAACTCGCCCTTCATCATCGAGCGCTATCGCGCCGGCACGATCTCGCTGGACTATTACGGCGACAGCATCGTCAACTCGGTCTCAGACACGCTGTTCATGGTGCTCGGCTTCCTCGCGGCGCGTGTTCTGCCGGTCAAGGCCACGGTGCTGATCGGGCTCGTTTTCGAGATCATGATGGCGCTCCACATTCGCGACAATCTGACGCTTAATATTCTGATGCTGGTCCATCCGATCGAGGCCGTGAAACAATGGCAATCCGGTCCGCCGATCATCTGACCCCACCAAATTGCGGCTTGTCCCGGCCGGTTTCTGACCCTAGCTAAGGTCCCATGACAGACTTCTCCCCCCGCGAAATCGTTTCCGAACTCGACCGTTTCATCGTTGGCCAGTCCGACGCCAAGCGCGCCGTCTCGATTGCGCTCCGGAACCGCTGGCGGCGCCAGCAGCTTCAGGGCTCCTTGCGCGAAGAGGTGCTGCCGAAGAACATCCTGATGATCGGCCCGACCGGCGTCGGCAAGACCGAGATTGCGCGGCGGCTGGCCAAGCTCGCCAACGCGCCGTTCCTCAAGGTTGAGGCCACGAAATTCACCGAGGTCGGCTATGTCGGCCGCGACGTGGAGCAGATCGTGCGCGATCTCGTCGAGGTCGCCATCACCCAGGTGCGCGAGAAGAAGCGCAAGGACGTGCAGGCGCGCGCCCAGCTCGCCGCCGAAGAGCGCGTGCTGGATGCCCTGGTCGGTGCCAATGCGAGCTCGGCGACGCGGGAATCCTTTCGCAAGAAGCTGCGCGCCGGCGAGCTCAACGACAAGGAAATCGAGATCGAGACGCAGTCCGCCGCCGGCGGCCTTCCGATGTTCGAGATCCCGGGCATGCCGGGCTCGCAGATGGGCGCGATCTCGATCGGCGACATCTTTGGCAAGCTCGGGGGTCGCACCAAGACGCGGCGGCTGACGGTCGAGGGCTCGCACGAGATCCTCGTCAACGAGGAATCCGACAAGCTGCTGGACAACGACCAGCTCACGCTGGAGGCGATCAGCGCAGTCGAGAACAACGGCATCGTGTTCCTGGACGAGATCGACAAGATCTGCGCGCGCGATGGCCGCGTCGGCGGCGACGTCTCGCGCGAGGGCGTGCAGCGCGATCTGCTGCCGCTGATCGAGGGCACCACCGTCTCGACCAAGCACGGCACGGTGAAGACCGACCACATCCTTTTCATCGCGTCCGGCGCCTTCCACGTCGCAAAGCCCTCGGATCTGCTGCCTGAGTTGCAGGGCCGCCTGCCGATCCGCGTCGAATTGCAGGCCCTGACCCGCGACGACATGCGGCGCATCCTCACCGAGCCGGAGGCCTCGCTGATCAAGCAATATGTCGCGCTGCTGCACACCGAAGGCGTGACGCTCGACATCACCGACGGCGCCATCGACGCACTCGCCGACATCGCGGTCGCCGTCAATTCGACGGTCGAGAACATCGGCGCGCGGCGGCTTCAGACCGTGATGGAACGGGTGCTGGACGAGATCTCCTTCACCGCCCCCGACCGCAACGGCGAGACCATCCAGATCGATGCCGACTACGTGCAGAAGCACATCGGCGACCTCGCCAAGAACGCCGATCTCAGCCGGTTTATTTTGTAATTTCCGGCCAGTCCGCTATCTATCGGGCCGTCGTCCTGGCGAAATCCAGGACCCATTACCCCGAGCGCTTATTGTTGATACAGATGGCGGCCCCAATCTCGGCTCAAACGACCTCCTGTGGTTATGGGTCCCGGATCTGCGCTCGCTCTGGACAACGCTGCGCGTTGCCAGGAGCTCGCTTGTCCGGGACGACGGCGGAGGTAATGTCCGCAGCGCAGGTGCGCTGTGCGCGCTAGCCTTTGGCAAAATCCCTGGCGCCTGTTGCTCGCGATCAACGTCTTCGTGATCGCCGGCGTGTTCATCCATAAAATCCTGCTGCCGCCTTACGTCCCCTATATCCACCTGCTCGTCGACTATCATTTCGGCTTCATCAAGCGTGCGCTGATCGGCGCCATCATTGCGCTGTTCACGGCGAAGGTGCCGGTGTGGCTGGTGTTTGCGCTCGGCGGGGTGACATGGCTCGTCACACTCGCTTTGTTGGTTCAGCTGTTCCGCAAGGTGTTCGGTCTCAACGAGAAGACCCTGCCGTTGTTCGTGTTCATCGCGGGCTCGCCGTTCTTCCTGAAGAATTTCATGCACACGCTCGGCCATTTCGACATCTATGGCTGTGCGCTCGCGATCGTGCTGCTGCTGATCCCGGCGCGCTCGATCCTCTATGTCGCGCTGGCCGCCCTGTTCGCGATCGTGCTGATCCTGATCCACCACATTCATCTCTTGATGTACGTGCCGACGATCATCATGATCGTCGTCGTCAGGCACTATCTCGGGCACGGCATCAATCGCGCGAACGTCGCGTTCGGCCTCGCGGCGCTGCTCTGCGTCGGTGCGCTGTTCTTGGCCGCGCAATTCCTCGGAACGATGCCGATACCGGAGGCGGATTTCGTCGCGTACCTCAAGGGCCGGATGGCCGATCCGTCGCGTACCGATCTCCTGCAATTCAGCTACATCTGGTACCAGCCGCTTTCGAAGGAGCTTGCGGACACCTGGGGCCGCATGCCCCACAACATTCTCGGCGTGCCCGTGTTTGCGCTGCTGATCTGGCTGCACACGCCGCTCTGGCGCTATCTTGCGAACCTGATCCGCGCGCTCGCCGATGAGACGCACCGGCGTCTTGTCATCGCAGGCATCACTGGCGTCAGCCTCGCCTATGTCGTGATGTTCGCGATGGTGTTCGACTATTCACGCTGGATCTCGAACTGGGCGGTCTGCATGGTCCTGATCCTGCACGCGGTGAAGATGCTACCGTCCAAGCGGGAAGTGCCGCCGATCCCGACGGAGGATCGCAAGACGAACATCTTCGGGCTAATCATCACCCTGATCCCGCGCGTCGGAATCGTGCGGCCGTTCTGAAGATTCACTGCCACCAGCCGCTGTGGAGGTGCACTCCCTCTCCCGCTAGCGGGAGAGGCGTAGGCGGCCTACGGCCGCCGTTCTTAGAAAAAGAACGCCTATGCGAAGCATAAGGCTATGGGAGAGGGTGTTTCCGCAATGGGGCACTCCCTATGCGGAGAGAGCCCTCACCCGCGCCTTAGGCGCGACCTCTCCCGCAAGCGGGAGAGGTTAAGGGAGCCCGCGGCCAAATCGAGTTCTCTAACATCTCGCCCGGCGAATTCGCACGTAAAGCGCGCCCTCGCCGCCATGGCCGATATGGGCTTCCTCGAATCCAACGACAAAGGCACGGAATTCCGGCAGGCCCAGCCATTCCGGCACCTGGCGGCGGAGCACGCCGCTTTCGCCGCCGGTCCTTCCCTTGCCGGTGATGACGAGCACGAAGGTCAGGCCGTCGTGATGGGCGCGCTGGATGAAGCCTGAGAGCGCGCGATGGGCGCGCATCTGGGTCATGCCGTGCAGATCAAGCCGCGCGTCGATCTCGCTGCGGCCGCGCGACAGTTTTGCGCGCTCGCGCTTGCCGAGCGGCGCCAAAGGCGGGACGGCGGGCTTCATCACGCGGGGAGCCGGCGCGGGGACAATCGGCCTTGCGGGCACTGGATGCTTTGCGGCAGGCGCAGCCGGCAAAACTTCGGCGCGCGCCGCCGCCTCCGCCTTCGTCACGCGAAGTTTTCGAAGCGGCTTGACCTGCTTCGCAACCGTGTCCCACAGCGCGCGCTCGTCTTCGCTGAGCGCGCGACGGCGGGGCGAGGGCGGCGGGTCCAGGACAGGCGGACGGGACGATCGCTTCATTGCGGGCTGGTACGACGGCGCGTGTGCTTGCGCTGCTCGCGAACGGGTTTGATGGCGGGACGCGGCTCCGGCAGCGGCACGGGGCTCGCCACCGCGACGGTGGCATCCCTGGCTTGTGACACCGTGGCTGACGCCGCACCAGCTTTCCCAGATTCAACGGGTTTCGCCGGATCTGGTTGTGGAAACAGCTTTGCGATCTTCGCCGACGGCCGCGGATCGGGCAGGGGCAGCCTCGAACCGCGCGCCACGGGATCGAGGCTTTTCGGCACCAGCATCACGAAATGCATGTTGTGGCGCAGCCGGCCGGAGACGCGGCCGGCTTCCTGGCCGGCGCCGAAATAGAGGTCGGCGCGCGCGGGGCCGATGATCGCCGACCCGGTGTCCTGCGCGATCATCAGGCGATGGAACGGCGTCCTGGATTTCTCGGAGTCGATCGGCAGCTCACCCTCGATGAAGAACGGCGTGCCATAGACATGCAGCGATTTGTCGACCGCAATCGAACGGCCCGCCGTCAGCGGAATGCCCTGCGCCCCGACCGCCTCGTCCTTGTCGGACAGATTGACCTGGCGGAAGAAGATGTAGGAGCGGTTCTGGCGGCGGAGCTCCTTGGCGCCATCGGGGTTTTGCGCCATCCACTCTCTGATCTTCTGCATCGACATCTCCTCTTTCGGGATGATGCCGCGCTCGATCAGGATGCGTCCGACCGCCGTATAGGGATAGCCGTTATAGGCGTCGTAGTTGATCCGGATCGTCGAGCCGTCGTCGAATTTGATCCGCGCCGAACCCTGGATCTGCGCGAACAAGAGGTCGGTCGGATCCTTGAGCCAGCAGAGCTCGAGGCCGCGGCCGGCGATCGCGCCATCCTCGATCTCGCCGCGATCGTAATAGGGGACGAGCTTGCGGCGGCCGATCTTGCGGTACACCGGGCCCTTGTTGGGCAGGCTCAGCGCATCCTGCTTGAAGCCGCGCACGAACAGGTTCGAGGGGCGGCGATAGACCGGGACGTTGTGGACGTCGGTCTGGACGTGCGAGCCGTCGAGCACCGGCTCGTAATAGCCGGTCACGAAGCCGTCGGCCTCGCCGAGCCGCGAGATCCGTAGCGGCGAAAAATGCTCTTCGAAAAACGCCTTGGCTTTGCTCTCGTCGGAAAGGTCGAGCGACTTGGCGATTTTGCACGGCTGGCCAAGCGAGCCGCCGATCGCCTTCGGCTCGACGACCGCCGGCTGCTGCGCGGCGATCGATTTGCAGCTCGCGCGAAACGCCTTGTAGGCCGCGAGATGATCGTCATCGCTCCAGCCGGCCACCTCGGACCAGGCAAGCGGCAGATATTGCGCGCCGGGAATCTCGAACGGCAACGCGAGCTGAGGGTAGGGCAACGCCCGCGGTGGTGGGGCGGCGATCTCGGGAGCACTGCGGCTGTAGTGATGGCGGCGCGCCGCTTCAGCGCCGAGCGAAAACGACGACAGCGCGACGGCACCTGCGCACAGCGCCGTCGCGCAATTTGTCAGGGCTGCCTTAATGCGCGCTTCCGGTGCCAACCAGCTTCCAGTTCGGATCGCGAGAGGTGGTGTCGCGGGCGAAGGTCCAGATGTCGGTGATGTCGGCGACCTTGTCGGCATTCCCGTCGACGATGTTGCCGGCCCTGTCGCGCGTGACCGAAATCATCTGCGAGACGAAGCGAACGGTGAGCTGCGCGGTGCGGTCGCGCATCTCGGCGCCGACCAGCTCGGCCTTGTCGATCGAGACGAAGCGCGTCTCGGTCTTCTGCTCGTTCTTCTCGCGGTCCTTGATCGCGGCGTCGAAGCTCTCGAACACTTCGGAGGACAAGAGGTCGCGCAGCGACCGGCGATCGCCATTGGCAAAGGCGAGCACGATCATCTCATAGGCGCTGCGGGCGCCGGACAGGAAGTGGCGCGGATCGAAGGACGAGTCCTTCTCGACGATCGCGTCCAGCCCCTGGCCCAGCGCAGTGCCGGGTTCAGTCAGTCCTTTCCAGCGGTCGGCAGGCTGCGTGACGTCGGCGGTCGGCGCCAGCGGAGCCTGATCGATCACCTTGCCCGGCATGGTCACGACGTTCTTGTCCTGGGCACCCTGGAGCGCATTGCGGGCGGTGCGGTCGAACGGAGGCCGCTCATTGCCGGTCCGCTGCCCGAGCACGCTGCGCAGGCGCAGGAAAATGAAGACCGCCAACGCTAGGAAGATGATGGTGTAGATATCCACGTCGTGTTCGCTCTCTGGTCTCTCTCAGGGTCTTCGCCGGGAAAATCAGTCCGGCCAGTCAACCGTTCCACACAGGGACGGCAAGTCACATCACCTTTTTAGGTCCGCTTCAGATCCAAGCGATGTAGGCACGAAATCTTGCCCGGCCAATGGCGCCTTTTGGCACAGCGCGAATTGTAGCGCGTTTTATCCTTAAGGGGAAATCGGATCCTGACTGGAAATCGCGCATCTTCAATCGTTTAAGAAGTACTCCGTTGGGCCAGAATGGGTAAAAGGCCACCCTTTTCGACACTGCCAGGCGGCCGAATCCGGGGCCCTTCGTCCTTGTGGAACGAGGCAGGCCTATGTTAGCCAACCGGCCGCGATATCAGGCCCATTCGGGTAAGGAGACATTTTCATGACCAACGGAAACGGCACCCCCGAGGCAGGCCAGGCTCCGCAGCTCAACGTGCTGGCGCAATACACCAAGGATCTGTCGTTCGAGAATCCGAACGCCCCGACCTCGTTGCAGCCGCAGAGCCAGCAGCCCCAGATCAACATCCAGATCAACGTCAATGCCAACAACCTCTCGGAACACGAGTACGAGGTCGTGTTGTCGGTCGAAGGCAAGGCCGAGACCGCGGGCAAGGTGATGTTCTCCTTCGAGCTCGCCTATGCCGGCGTGTTCCGCATCGTCAATGTGCCGCAGGAAAACCTGCATCCGCTGGTCATGATCGAATGCCCGCGGCTGTTGTTCCCGTTCGCCCGCGAGATCATCGCCACCGCCGTGCGCGACGGCGGGTTCCCGCCGCTGATGCTGGATCCGGTCGACTTCGTCGGTCTCTACCGGCAGAACATGGAGCGACAAATGGCCGCCCAGGGTCAGGTCAAGCCGAGCTGAGTCAGGTCTAATTAATAATGATGGCTCTTGGTTGGAACGACTAGCCACGGGCTCGATGCAACCTCTCCCGCTTGCGGGGGTGGAACAGGCCGCCTTCGGCGGCCGTCCTCTTAAAAAACGCCGAGGCAAAGCCTCGGCTATGGCGACGCGCCGGGTGTGGGCTTTCTCCACATCGGGAGTGTCGATTGCGGAAACACCCTCTCCCGCAAGCGGGAGAGCGCACTTCCGCCGCGGCCACCAGACCTCATCTCATCAGGGTCTAGTTAAGTCGGACTTGCTGCCGGCTGGGCGAGATACTCGTTCCAGATCGCCTTTTCACCCATCGTCGCAATGAAGGCCCGATGGGCCTCGCGCTCCGCCTCGCTGACGCGCGGGGCTAGCGGTGCCGGCCGCTGCCGCCGCGGTGCATCGCCACTCGCCCCGACGCGGATTTCCTCGGCGTCAGACGCCAGGATGAGCTGCGACTGCCGGGCGCCGATCAAATCGACATAGACTTCCGCGAGCAGCTCGGAGTCGAGCAACGCACCGTGCTTGGTGCGGTGGGAATTGTCGATCGCATAGCGCGAGCAGAGATCATCGAGCCGGTTCGACACGCCGGGATGCTTGCGCCGCGCCAGTAGGAGCGTGTCGACCAGCCGCTCGCGCGGGATCGCGGCGCGCTTGATGCGGTCGAGCTCGGCATTGATGAAGCTGATGTCGAACGAGGCGTTGTGGATCACCAGCGGCGCATCGCCGATGAATTCCAGGAACTCGTCAACGACCTCGTGAAACAGCGGCTTGGTCGCGAGAAACTCGCTCGACAGGCCGTGCACCGTAAAGGCTTCCGCCGGCATGTCCCTTTCAGGATTGATGTAGCGGTGAAAGGTCTGCCCCGTGGGCATGCGATTGAAGATCTCGACGCAGCCGATTTCGACCAGGCGGTCGCCGCGCAGGGGGTCGAGGCCGGTGGTTTCAGTGTCGAGAACGATTTCGCGCATATTCTTCAGGAGCCGGTCAGATGAGCGAATCAGCTTCGCCGCTGCGGCATCTTAACGACCTCGGCCAGGATGTGCTTGATCTGTGCACGCACGGGATCGAGCCCGTGCGAGGTATCCACCACGAAATCGGCCCGCTTGCGCTTCTCGGCATCGGGCGTCTGCTTGGCGATGATGGCGTCGAGTTTTTCGGCATCCATGGTGCCGCGCGCCAGCACGCGCTCGCGCTGAAGTTCTGGTGAGGTCGTGACCACGACGACCGCATCGACGCGCTTCTCGCCGCCGGTCTCAAACAGCAGCGGAATGTCCAGCACGACGACGGGCGCCTTCCTGGCCTCGGCATTCGCGAAAAACCGCGCGCGCGAGGCGCCGAGCATCGGATGGACGATCTGCTCGAGCTGCTTCATCGCCGCGGCATCGCCGACCACCCGCGCCGACAGCTTTGCACGGTCGACCTTGCCGTTCCCTGTGGTGCCGGGAAAGGCAGCTTCGATCGCGGGAGCCGCCTCGCCCTCATAGAGTTGATGGACGGCGGCATCGGCGTCGTAGACGGGGACACCAGCCTCCGCGAACAGATTCGCGGTGGTGGATTTGCCCATCCCGATCGAGCCGGTCAGTCCGAGGATCAGCATCAGGTCGCAGCCATTTGTCGGTTCACACCGCAACTAGACCCTCGTGCCGCAGGAACGCAAGCAGCGGCAACAGCGGCAGGCCGAGGATGGTGAAATGATCGCCCTCGATTTTCTCGAACAGATGAACTCCGAGGCTTTCGAGCTGATAGGCGCCGACGCTGGTAGTGACATCATCGCCGGCGGCATCGAGATACGCGGAGAGCTCAACCTCAGTCATTTGTCGCATGGTCATGCGAGCGACCGAAACATCCTCAAACAGGACAGCGGCGTCACGCGCCACGGCGACCGCGGAATGCAGCTCGTGCGTGCGGCCGGCGAGATCGCGCAGTTGCGCCATTGCCTGGGCCCGGCCGGACGGCTTTGTGAACAGGTGCTCGCCAAGCGCCAAGGTCTGATCGGCGCCGATGACGTAACAGCCGGGACATTGAGCAGATACTGCCTTCGCCTTTTCGCGCGCCAGAAGCAGCGCGATCTCGCGCGGGCTGGACAGCTCCGAGGCTTCCTGCACGCCGCGCTCATCAATATCGGCAGGTCTCGCTTCGAACGCGAGGCCGGCATTGGCCAGCAACATTTTTCGCGCCTGGCTTTGCGAGGCCAGGATCAGTGGAGCTTTGCCGCGCCAGAGGGACATAGACGGCCTAGTCCGAGGGACGGTTGCGTTGCCGGTCGGTATAGAGCTTCATGATCGCCGCCGCCGTTTCCTCGATCGAGCGGCGCGTCACCTCGAGCAACGGCCAATTGTGCTTGGCGCTGAGCTTGCGGGCGAAGGCGACTTCATCCGCCACAGCCTGCTTGTCGATATAGGTGTCGCTGCTGGTATCGGCGCCCATCGTCAAAAGCCGGTTCTGACGGACCTGGATCAGCCGCTCCGGCGTCGCATGCAGGCTCACCACCAGCGGCCGGGTCAGGGTCTCCAATTGCGAGGGCACCGGAATGCCCGGCACCAGCGGCACGTTGGCGGTGCGGATGCCGCGATTGGCGAGATAGATCGAGGTCGGCGTCTTCGACGTCCGCGACACGCCGACGAGGACGACGTCGGCTTCTTCCAGGCCATCAACGTGCTGACCATCGTCATGCATCATCGTGTAGTTCAGCGCGTCGATGCGCTTGAAATATTCCGCATTGAGCACGTGCTGGGCGCCGACACGGCCCGTCGTTGCCGCGCCGAGATAGGCCTCGAACAATTGCATCACCGGGCCGATGATCGACAGGCTCGGAACATTGATTTGCTTGCACTTGTCCTCGAGCCGGGAGACCAGATCCTTCTCCAGCAGCGTGAACAGCACGATCCCCGGCGCCTCCTCGATCTCGTCGAGCACGCGATCGAGCTGCTTCTGGCTGCGCACCAGCGGATAGACGTGCTCGACCGGCGTGACGTTGGCGTATTGCGCGGCGACCGCGCGCGCCACGGTGATCAGGGTCTCACCGGTGGAGTCGGAAACCAGATGGAGATGGAAATAATTGTTGGAGGTCGGCACGAAATCTCTTTGAGGGCTTGGGATGAAGGCTGGGTGGTTTGTGAATTTCTGTGGAGCTTAACCCCTCGGAAAGGGTTGTGCGACAGGACGGGCGGGATAACGGCCAAGTTTCTTCACATCGCTGCCCGGAAGGACAAGTCCGGAGGACAGGCGAAGGGGAAGCGGGACAGCACCGGCAAGCCGTTTCATAAGCTACCGATAATTTCTCACAAGTCTTTGAAGATGGATGAATTATCCGCGTTCGCCGGGATCGCGCGGGATATGTTGATGGATGTGTACAAGCGCCCGCAAAGCGCCTGATAGCATTGCGTGAGTCCAATCCACCGTCATTCAGACTCAAACCTTAAGAATCTAAGATTCTAGATTTGAGAAGGGCACTACGGACGGATATGTGTGCGCCGAGAGAACTTAACGAGTTCTTACTATCCCCAGCGATCGGAACGCTGGATGCAAATTCGGACGTTGGAAATGCTCGACGAGCTCTACCCCTGGATCAAGGCGCTGCATGTGATCGCCGTCATCTCCTGGATGGCGGGCATGCTCTATCTGCCGCGGCTGTTCGTTTATCACTGCGAGGCCGAGATCGGCTCAAAGCAGTCGGAAACCTTCAAGGTGATGGAACGCCGGCTTCTCAAGGCGATCATCAACCCTGCGATGATCGTGACCTGGCTCGCCGGGCTCTATCTTGCGTGGTCCGGCCATTGGTTCACCTCGCCCTGGTTGCATGTAAAACTGGCACTGGTGCTGGTGTTGTCCGCGGTCCACGGCTTTTTTTCCCGCTGGTGTAAGGATTTCGCTGCCGACCGGCGTCCACGAACCCAGAAATTCTATCGTATTATCAATGAGGTGCCGACGGTCCTGATGATCTTCATCGTGATCATGGTGATCGTGAAGCCGTTCTAGGCAAAGTTCGAGGGGCAGCGCTCAGCGCTTCGGCTTGCGGAGGGCCAAGCGATTTTCTATATTGTCCCTATCCCCACCCAACGCAGGCGGATGTGGTTGTGTCCGAGCTTCTTCGAAAGCCGGGCGCCGCATCAGGTTTGAAGCCTCACCGGCACTCACCTTGCTAGACCTGCGGACCTTACCTGCTCGCGTCCGCATTTTCGAAGCCTCCTCGCACCCCCCTTCCAAGGTTACCCCACAGGACCACCCCAATGCGGGAAATCAAACTCCAAGACCTCAAGTCCAAGACCCCGGCCGAACTGGTCTCGTTCGCGGAAGAGAATGGGGTCGAGAATGCCAGCACCATGCGCAAGCAGGAGCTGTTGTTCGCCATCCTCAAGCAGCTTTCGCTCGCTGAGACCGACATCGTCGGCGAGGGCGTCGTCGAGGTGCTCTCCGACGGCTTCGGCTTCCTGCGCTCGCCGGACGCCAATTATCTGCCGGGACCGGACGACATCTACGTCTCGCCGTCGCAGATCCGCCGCTTCGGCCTGCGCACCGGTGACACCATCGAGGGCCATATCCGCAGCCCGAAGGAGGGCGAGCGCTATTTCGCGCTGCTCAAGGTCAACACGCTGAATTTCGAGGACCCGGAAAAGGCCAAGCACAAGGTCAATTTCGACAACCTCACGCCGCTGTTTCCGAATCAGCGTTTCCGCATGGAAATCGACGATCCGACGCGAAAGGATCTCTCGGCGCGCGTGATCGACATCGTAGCTCCCATCGGCAAGGGCCAGCGCGCCCTGATCGTGGCGCCGCCGCGCACCGGTAAGACCGTGCTGATGCAGAACATCGCACACTCGATCACGGCGAATCACCCGGATTGCTATCTGATCGTGCTGCTGATCGACGAGCGTCCGGAGGAAGTCACGGACATGCAGCGCTCGGTGAAGGGCGAGGTCGTCTCGTCAACCTTCGACGAGCCGGCGGTGCGTCACGTCCAGGTCGCCGAGATGGTGATCGAAAAGGCAAAGCGCCTGGTCGAGCATGGCCGCGACGTCGTGATCCTGCTCGACTCGATCACGCGCCTGGGTCGCGCCTACAACACGGTGGTACCGTCATCCGGCAAGGTGCTGACCGGCGGCGTCGACGCCAACGCGCTGCAGCGGCCGAAGCGTTTCTTCGGTGCCGCGCGCAACATCGAGGAGGGCGGCTCGCTGACGATCATTGCGACCGCGCTGGTCGATACCGGCAGCCGCATGGACGAAGTCATTTTCGAAGAGTTCAAGGGCACCGGTAACTCGGAGCTGATCCTCGATCGCAAGGTCTCGGACAAGCGGACTTTCCCGGCGATCGACATCTCGCGCTCGGGCACCCGCAAGGAGGAGCTCATCACCGATCCGCAGGTGCTCAAGAAGATGTACGTGCTCCGCCGCATCCTCAACCCGATGGGCACGATGGACGCGATCGACTTCCTGCTCGACAAGCTGCGCTCGACCAAGAGCAATGCCGAGTTCTTCGATTCGATGAACACCTGAGCCGGGCTACAGCAATTTTCGCGAGGGGCGCCGTTGGGCGCCCTTTTGCGTTTTTGCTGCAGCATTGCTGCGCGACCGTGCAGCAAAATGTGAATCTGGCTCACCGAGCTAATATTTTAGAATTCATTGATATTGCTATATAATTTTATTCTTGCCATTGGCTCTGGGTCTGCTGGAACCAAAAACATGCAGCAAAATGCTGCGCTTCATATTGCGATGCAACACGCAGCACTTGCTCCGCCAGGAATGCCCGGCAAGCTCGCGAACAGACCCAAAAAACGAGAATTGCGTTTTGACGGGCGCGCGGACAAATAGGTCATGCATCCGCGGGACCAGACCATTTTCGCGCTGTCGTCAGGGCGGCCACCAAGCGCCATCGCGATCGTCCGCGTCTCGGGCGCAGAGTCCAGCCAGGTCCTGACGAGGCTGGCTGGGACGTTGCCGAAGCCGCGGCTCGCACATCGGGTGCTGCTGCGCGATGCGACCGGCCAGGCGATCGATGATGCCGTGGTGCTCTGGTTTCCGGGGCCTGCGAGCGCGACCGGCGAGGACGTCGCCGAATTCCACGTTCACGGCGGCCGGGCGGTGCTGGCAGCGCTGTTCGCAGCGATTTCTGATAATCAGAATGTGCGCGCGGCCGATCCAGGCGAGTTCACCCGCCGTGCCTTCGAGAACGGCAAGCTCGATCTTACCGAGGCCGAGGGCCTCGACGATCTCATCCACGCCGACACCGACCGGCAGCGCCGCCAGGCGCTGCGCCAATTGCAGGGATTGCTTGGTGAACGCGCGCGCGACTGGCGCGAGCGAATCATCGAGGCGTCCGCGCTGATCGAGGCCGGCATCGACTTCTCCGATGAAGGGGACGTATCGGCGGAATTGCTGGCGCCGGCGCGCGTGAAGATCAAGGCGCTGCATGACGAAATCGCAAAAGTGCTTGCAGCGCAGGGCCAGGCTGAACGTCTGCGCGATGGCCTCGTGGTCGCGATCGCCGGGCCGCCGAACGTCGGAAAGTCGACGCTGATCAATCAGCTGGCGCGGCGCGAGGTCGCGATCGTCTCGCCGCACGCCGGCACGACGCGCGACGTGATCGAGGTGCAACTCGACCTCGACGGCTATCCCGTGACTGTGATCGACACCGCCGGCATTCGCGAGACCGACGATCCCGTCGAGCAGGAAGGCGTGCGTCGCGCCCGCGCACGGGCGGCGGACGCCGATCTTGTGCTGTGGCTGGCTGATGCCGATCGAAGCGAGGAGGGCCGGCCGGCCGGGACCGCGCCGGTCTGGACGGTGCGCAACAAGATCGACCTTGGCCAAGAGAGCTTGCAAGAGAGCTTGCGGGAGACTTTGCAGGAGATCTCGCATGCGGCCTTGAGGCCGAAGGCGAACAAGGCTATTGGGCCTGACCCGCGCGCCACGATGTTTGCGATCTCGGCGCGGCGCGGCGACGGACTGCCTGAGCTGATCGCGGCATTGGTGGAGTTCGCTGCCGAGTTCTTCGGAACGAGCGAGGGCGCGCTGGTCACTCGCGCCCGGCAGCGCGATTTGTTGAGCCAGGCCGCCGGCTCATTGGAGCGGGGCCTCGGCCTTCTCGGTGAAGGCGAGGAGCTCGCCGCGGAGGAGCTACGCGCCGCCGCGTACGCGCTCGGCCGATTGCTGGGCCGGGTCGACGTCGAGGACGTGCTCGGCGCCATCTTCCAGAAGTTCTGTATCGGAAAGTAGCGCTAGTTCTTCATTGTAGAACTATCGCTTGTTCCACTCCTTGTGTTTCACGTGAAACACGAGCCTCCGGGTTCCGGCTTGCGTCACGTGAAACAAGAATGTCGGCTCGGCTAAGCCTTCGCGGTCGTGCCGTCAACTCAAACTCGGCTCGAGGGCGGTAATGGCTGAGAGTTGGAATCTCGCCCCTCAATCTCGTCATTGCGAGGAGCCCTTGCGACGAAGTAATCCAGGCTTTCGCCGCGTAGATAGTCTGGATTGCTTGGCTCCACTCGCAATGACGATAGTGTCGTGGCGCTGCCGATCGAATTGTCTAGTGGGTGGGGCGCTATGACTTCCTCGTGACACCTTTCCTGCCGCACGCCCCAACTTGTTTCACGTGAAACAGCGCGAGCGCTAGTCCTTCTACCTTGCATGGGGTTGTTTTCGCGAAACCGCTTTGCCCCAGCGACCCTGTTTCACGTGAAACAGCCACTCACTCGGTTTCCACTTCCGGCTTCTTCCTCCCTGAGCTAGAAGTCCGGCCATGCGGACAGAGCCAGAGAGTTTCGACGTCATCGTCATTGGCGGCGGCCATGCCGGCTGTGAGGCCGCGGCTGCTTCTGCCCGGATGGGTGCGGCGACTGCTCTGGTGACGCATCGGTTTTCGACCATCGGCGCGATGTCCTGCAATCCCGCCATTGGCGGACTCGGCAAGGGCCATCTGGTCCGCGAAGTCGACGCGCTCGATGGTCTGATGGGCCGGGTGGCGGACGCCGGTGGCATCCAGTTCAGGATGCTCAATCGTCGCAAGGGTCCGGCCGTCCGCGGTCCCAGGACCCAGGCCGACCGCAAGCTCTATGCGGCGGCGATGCAGGCCGCGATCCGACAGACCGATGGTCTCAGCGTGATCGAAGGCGAGGCGGACGAGCTGATCGTCTCGGATGGTCGCGTCACAGGGCTCCGTCTGGCCGATGGCCGGACGATCCGGGCAGGGGCCATCGTGGTCACCACCGGCACCTTTTTGCGCGGCCTGATCCATCTGGGTGAGAAGAACTGGCCCGCCGGCCGCGTCGGCGAGGCGCCGGCGATGGGTCTGTCGAAGTCCTTTGAGCAGGCCGGCTTCACACTGGGCCGGCTCAAGACCGGCACGCCGCCACGCCTCGATGGCACGACGATCGACTGGTCCGCCGTGGAGATGCAGCCCGGCGACGATCCGCCGGAGCCGTTCTCGGTCATGACGGAGCGGATCACGACCCCGCAGATCCAGTGCGGCATCACCCGCACCACGGCTGCGACCCATGAGGTGATCCGGGCCAACGTCCACCGCTCGCCGATGTACTCCGGCCAGATCAAGAGCACCGGGCCGCGTTATTGCCCGTCGATCGAAGACAAGATCGTCCGCTTTGGCGATCGGGACGGCCACCAGATCTTCCTGGAGCCGGAAGGGCTCGACGATCCGACCGTCTACCCCAACGGCATCTCGACCTCGCTGCCGGAGGAAGTCCAGCTCGCGATCCTCGCCAGCATCCCGGGTCTCGAGCGGGTAAAGATGGTCCGGCCGGGCTACGCCATCGAATACGACCATATCGATCCGCGGGAGCTCGATCCGACCCTCCAGACCAGGCGGGTGCAGGGGCTGTTCCTGGCCGGACAGATCAACGGCACCACGGGATACGAGGAGGCCGCGGCCCAAGGCATTGTGGCCGGTTTGAACGCGGCATTGGCCGCGAGCGGGGCGGCGCTCACGGTATTCGACCGCGCCGACGGCTATCTGGGGGTGATGATCGACGATCTCGTCACCCGGGGCATCTCCGAGCCCTACCGGATGTTCACCTCACGCGCCGAGTACCGGCTGACCCTGCGGGCGGACAATGCCGACCAGCGCCTGACCGAGAAGGGCATTGACCTCGGATGCGTCGGCAGCGCCCGGACCAAGCACCATCGCGCCAAGATGGCGGCTCTCGGGGCGGCCAAGACGCTGTCAAAATCCCTGACGCTGACGCCGAACGAAGCGGCTAAGCACGGTCTGTCCTTGAATAGGGACGGCCAGCGCCGGTCGGCCTTTGAGCTATTGGCCTATCCGGACGTCGGCTGGAGCCAGGTCCGCGCGATCTGGCCGGAGCTGTCGGCCATTGACCCCGTGATCGCGACCCACCTCGAGATCGACGCCAAGTACGATGTCTATCTCGAACGCCAGAGCGCCGACGTCGAGGCCTTCCGCCGGGACGAGGGCTTGGTGCTGGCCGATGTCGACTACCAGCTCGTGCCCGGGCTCTCCAACGAGGTGCGAGCCAAGCTGGAGAAGGCGCGGCCGTTCACGGTCGGGCAGGCGGGCCGGATCGACGGCATGACGCCGGCCGCCCTGGGCATCCTGGCGGCCTATCTGCGCCGCGAGGCACGCCGCAAGACCTCCAAGGCGACTGCTTAGGGCGTTTCACGTGAAACAGCGCAGACCGGCCAGGGGCAAATCCTCATCACGGCAATCTGACGCGGGCGAGGGGGTCCGGAAGCCGGCGCCATCGCAAGGCGAGCAGGCGTTGGACTCGGCTCTGGCGGCGGACAAGGCCGCAGCCCTCAAGCTCGCCCCCGTTTCACGTGAAACGGAGGCGCGTCTTGATCGCTACGTCGCTCTGCTTCGGGAATGGCAGGCCAAGACCAATCTGGTCGCGCCCTCGACGCTGCCGCATCTTTGGACCCGCCACATCGCTGATTCGCTCCAGCTCGTCTCGCTCGCGCCATCAGCGAAGCACTGGGTTGATCTCGGCAGCGGCGGCGGCTTCCCAGGTGTGGTCCTGGCCTGCGTGATGGCGGAGGTGCCGGGCGCAAGCGTCCACCTCGTTGAACGTATCGCCAAGAAGGCCGCGTTCCTGCGCGAGGCCATCCGCGTCACGGGTTCGCCGGGGGTCGTACATCTCGCCGAGATCGGGGATAATGTGGATAGAATCACCGGCCCGGTCGATTGCGTCACCGCGCGCGCGCTGGCTCCGCTACATCAACTCATCGGCTTTGCGGAGCCTTTGGTTCGCAGCGGTGCAAAAGCGTTGTTTCCCAAGGGTCAAGATGTAGAGGCTGAATTGACCGAAGCCGCTAAATATTGGACTATTCAGCCCAAGCTCCATCAAAGCCGGACGGGCGACGGTTGGATCGTGGAGCTGGACACTATCCAGCGGCGTGGGTGAGGCCCGGAAACCGGGGTCGAGTGGGGAAGTGGCATGACCGTGATTGACGAACCTCAGCAGGAGCATACCGAGACGGTGCCGCAGGGCCATCCGCGGATCCTGGCGCTCGCGAATCAGAAGGGCGGCGTGGGAAAAACAACCACGGCGATTAATCTCGGCACGGCACTCGCAGCGATTGGTGAGCGCGTCCTGATCGTCGATCTGGATCCGCAAGGCAACGCTTCGACCGGTCTCGGCATCGATCGCCGCAATCGCTCCTGCTCGACCTACGACGTACTCGTTGGCGAAGCGGCCTTGCGCGAAGCGGTGGTCGCGACCGCGGTGCCCCGGCTGGCCATCGCGCCCTCGACCATGGACCTCTCCGGCCTCGAGCTCGAGCTCGGCACCACGCCCGGCCGCGCCTTCCGCCTGCGCGATGCGATCTCTTCGCTCAACAACAACGTCTCGCCGGATGCCGACTACACCTATGTGCTGATCGATTGCCCGCCCTCGCTCAACCTGCTCACGGTCAACGCGATGGCGGCCTCCGATGCGATCCTGGTGCCGCTGCAATGTGAGTTCTTCGCGCTCGAAGGTCTGTCGCAACTTTTGCAGACGGTCGAGCAGGTGCGCTCGACGCTCAATCCCAATCTGTCGATCCACGGCATCGTGCTGACCATGTTCGACTCGCGCAACAATTTGTCGAACCAGGTCGTCGCCGACGTCCGCCAGTTCATGGGCGAGAAGGTCTACAAGACCATGATCCCGCGCAACGTGCGCATCTCCGAGGCGCCGTCCTACGGCAAGCCGGTGCTGGTCTACGATCTCAAATGCGTCGGGAGCGAAGCGTACTTGCGGCTCGCCACGGAAGTGATCCAGCGCGAGCGTGAGCTGCGCACCACGCATTGAAGCGACGTTGATCCGTAGGATGGGTAGAGCGCAGCGAAACCCATCATCACCATTGTCGCCCGCGAGATGGGTTTCGCTTCGCTCTACCCATCCTACAAGTTTTTGAAATTCAGTTCTGGAGTGCTGCCAAGTGAATCCAAGGGAGCTGGCGATGGCCGACGAAGCGCGTTCGCGACTGGGCCGGGGTCTTGCGAGTCTGATCGGTGACGTCGGCGGCGAGGCTGCGCATGTCGAGCGGCCGCGCGCGCAGCGCAAGGTGCCGATCGAATTCTTGAAGGCCAATCCGCGCAACCCGCGCCGCACCTTCTCGGAGACCGAGCTCAAGGAGCTCAGCGACTCCATCAAGCAGCATGGCGTGATCCAGCCGATCGTGGTGCGACCGGTGAAGGGCTCGCAGGACCGCTACGAGATCATCGCCGGCGAGCGGCGCTGGCGTGCCTCGCAGCTCGCAGGCCTGCATGAGGTGCCGATCGTCCCGGTCGACATCAGCGACAGCGACGCGCTGGAATTCGCGATCATCGAGAACGTGCAGCGCGAAGACCTCAACCCGATGGAAGAGGCACAGGGCTATCACGCGCTCGCCAATGAGTTCAAACGCAGCCAGGACGACATCGCGAAAGTCGTCGGCAAGAGCCGCAGCCACGTCGCCAACATGATGCGGCTGACGAAGCTGCCGGCGGAGGTGCAGGCCTTCATCGCGACCGGGCAGTTGACCGCCGGCCACGCCCGCGCGCTGATCGGCGTGCCCGATCCGCTCGCCGCCGCCAGGCGCATCGTCGAGGAAGGCCTCAACGTGCGCCAGGCCGAAGCGCTGGCGCACGAGGAGGGCGTGCCGGAGCGCAAGCCGCAAAAGGCGCGCGCCGGGGCCAAGGAGAAGGATCCCGATACGGTTGATCTGGAGAAGCGCGTCAGCGACGCGCTCGGTCTCAAGGTCACCGTCAACCACCGCGATCCCGGCGGCTCCGTGCAGATCAACTACCGCAACCTCGAGCAGCTCGACGAGGTGATGAAGCGGCTGGCGAAGGGCGCGCTCTAAGCCACGATCGTCGTTCCGGGGCGCCCGCAGGGCGAACCCGGAATCCAGAGATTGTGGCGCGAGATTCTCAGGCGCGCAATTGCGCGCCGTAGTTCACGCTTCGCGTGCCCCGGAATGACATCGAGCATTTGGCGCGCATCTGCCTCCACATCGTCATTGCGAGCGCAGCGAAGCAATCCAGAATCTTTCCGCGGAGGGACTCTGGATTGCTTCGCTGCGCTCGCAATGACTCGTAGATAGAGTAGAGCCTCAGCCCCGCCGCTTCGCGTTCGCGGCGATCGCCATCAGCGTGCGCTGGGCGATCGCGGCGGCGAGGGATGGTTGCTTGCGGGTGTCGAGCGCGGCGGTTGCGAGCTGCTCGATGACGCCGGCGAGCCGCGCCACGCTGAAATTACGCAGCGCCGTTTCGACCGCGGGCTTTCGTGAAAAATGCAGCCGCGGAAAGCCGCCTTCGAGCACGGCGGAGATCGGCGTGCCCTCGGCGACGGTGAGCGCCGACTTGTGCAGCCACGCCGCCTGGCGCTGCGCGGCCGAGATGATCATGCCGGGATAGGTGCCGGCGATCATCGCCTTGGCGAACTCGCTTTCGACGATGTCGGGGCGTCCGGCGAAGGCGCCGTCGACGATCGGATCGAGCTTCAGCTCGGACGCGTCGGCGACGACAGCCATCACGGCGTCGAGCGTGATCTCGCCCTTGCCGTGAGCATAGAGCGTCAGCTTGCGCAGCTCGTTGCGCGAGGCCTGGCGATCGCCGCCGAGGAACGACATCAACGCGGCGCGCGCGTCCTGCGCGATACGCAAGTTGGCGATGCGGAGTTCGTCCTCCATCAGCTTGGCAAGATCGCGCTCGGTGTCGGGATAGCAGCCGATCGCGACCGCCGTCTTGGCGCGCTCGCAGGCCTTGCGCAGCGGCGATTCCGGGCGCAGCTCGCCAGCCTCGATCACGATGCGGCAGTCCTTCACACTCATCTCGGCCAGCGTGTCGACGCCGCTGGCAAAGCTGCGTGAGCCGGCGCGCACGCGGATGGCGCGGCGGCCGCCGAACAGCGGCACGGTCATGGCTTCGTCGACGAGGCGCGAGGGCTCAGCCGAGAGCTCATCACCGTCGAGCTTGACCATCGAGAAGGGGTCGTTGGGATCATCGACCGCGGATGCGATCAGCGCGTCGGCGCGCTCGCGCACGAGGCCAGCATCGGGGCCATAGAGCAGGATGATCGGGCGGCCCGAATCGGGCCGGGCCAGGAAAGCGTCGATCTCTTTTCCGCGCAGCGCGACCAAGAACGTCAGGTGCCGGCGGTAAAGAACGCGGCGAGGCGGGTCGAGATGTTCTCGGCGACCTCGTTGGCGGCACGGTCTTCCGCATCACGAACGGCGCGCTGACGGGCGAAGCGCTGGTAGGAGCCCGGAATGTCGTAGGACACGCGCGAGAACGTGGTACCGGTCATTACCGATTTATCAGTCGCGTTGTCGATCAGATTATACTGAACGTCGATGCCGTAATTCTCGCTGGTCGGCAGTCCTGTCGCAGCGCTGACGATCAGCGAAGACCGGCTGGTCGAGAATCGCAGCACCAGGCGATGGGTCGGCGGTGCGCCCGTAGCTGTGCCATAAAGCTTGAAGGCGAGGGCGTTGCGAATCTCCACCCCGACCCTGGCCTCGCGCGAGGCGTTGGGTTTGTCGACGGGGGGGAGTTCCACCCCCATCAGCTTGTCGCGCAATCCCGGAGTACCGTCGGCATGCTCGGCATACATCGGCTGGAAGCAGCCGGCCGTGAGCGCCGCGAGGGCGGCGACCGCGACGAGGCGGGCTGCGATGCGGATCCTAGCCGACAACATTCACGATCCTCTTGGGGACGATGATCACCTTGCGGACGGGCTTGCCGTCCAGGGCCAGTTTTACCGCATCGAGCGCCAAAACGGCAGCCTCGATTTCCGGATTCTGGGCCACTGTTGCAACCGTGACCTCACCCCGCTTCTTGCCGTTGACCTGGACCACCAGGGTCACGGCGTCTTCAACCAGCAAATCGCGTTCGATTTGGGGCCATGAGGCCTCCGAAACAAAGCCGGTCTGGCCCAGCACCTGCCAGCACTCCTCGGCCAGGTGCGGCATCATCGGGGAGAACAGCTGGACCAGGATGGTCCCGGCCTCCCGAATCGCCCAGCCGAGGTCGTCCGCCGGCTGGCCGGGGCGCTGGAGCACCTCGGACAGGCTATTGGCGAATTCGCGGATATGGGCGAGGCAAACGTTGAAGTGCAGCCGCTCGATTCCGACCGTGACCTTGTCCAGCGCGCCATGGGCGGCCTTGCGCAGGCCCAGCGCATCGGCGCCAAAGCTCGCCGGCCGGGCCGCCGGCGCGCCCTTGGAGGCTTCGGCGGATTCATTCACCAGCCGCCACAGCCGCTGCACGAAGCGCGAGGCGCCCTGGACGCGCTCGTCGCTCCAGATCACATCGCGGTCGGGCGGGGAGTCCGACAGCATGAACCAGCGCGCGACGTCGGCGCCGTAGGTCTCGATGATGTCGTCGGGGTCGACCGTGTTCTTCTTCGACTTCGACATCTTCTCGATCGCGCCGATCTGGATGTCTTCGCCGGTCGCAAGCAGCGTGGCGCGGCGGCCGTTGCCACCTGTCTCGACCTTCACCTCGACCGGCTGCACATAGGTGCCGTCGGCCTTCTGGTAGGTCTCGTGCACCACCATGCCCTGGGTGAACATGCCGGCGAACGGCTCGTCCAGCGCGATATGCCCGGTCGCCTTCATCGCGCGGGTAAAGAAGCGGCTGTAGAGCAGATGCAGGATCGCGTGCTCGACGCCGCCGATATACTGGTCGACGGGCAGCATCCGGTTCGCCACCGCAGGCGTCGTCGGTGAGGCCTCGTTCCAGGGATCGGTGAAGCGCGCAAAGTACCAGGACGAATCCACGAAGGTGTCCATGGTGTCGGTTTCGCGGCTAGCGTGGCCGCCGCATTTGGGGCAGGTGACGTGCTTCCAGGTCGGATGATGATCGAGCGCGTTGCCCGGCCTGTCGAAGGTCGCGTCATCAGGCAGCTTCACGGGCAGCTCGGCATCCGGCACCGGCACGACGTCGCATTTGGGGCAGTGGATCACCGGGATCGGGCAGCCCCAATAGCGCTGGCGCGAAATGCCCCAATCGCGCAGGCGGAAGTTCACCTGCCGCTCGCCGACAGGCGCGTTGCCGCGCATCTCGTTTTCCAGGCGCTTTGCGATCTCTTCCTTCGCCGCGTCGATGGTCATGCCATCGAGGAAGCGCGAATTGATCATCCGGCCGTCACCGTCATAGGCGGTGTCCGTGATGACGAACGTCTTCGGATCCTGGCCTTCGGGGCACACCACCGGCGTGACACCGAGATTGTACTTGTTGACGAAGTCGAGGTCGCGCTGGTCGTGGCCCGGGCAGCCGAAGATCGCGCCGGTGCCGTATTCCATCAGCACGAAGTTCGCGACGTAGACCGGCAGTTTCCAGCTGGGATCGAAAGGGTGGACCGCGCGGATGCCGGTGTCAAAGCCCTGCTTCTCGGCGGTGTCGATGATCTCCTGCGCGGTGCCGATCTTCTTGATCTCGGCGACGAACTCGGCAAGCTTCGGGTTCTTGGCGGCGGCAGCTTGCGCCAGCGGGTGATCGGCCGAGATCGCCATGAACTTTGCGCCGAACAGCGTGTCCGGGCGCGTGGTGAAGATCTTCAGCTCGCTCTCACCGGCAGGCGTCGTCGCCTGATCCAGCGCGAAACGGATCAAGAGGCCCTCCGAGCGGCCGATCCAGTTGCGCTGCATCAGCCGCACCTTGTCCGGCCAGCGGTCGAGCGTATCCAGTGCTGAGAGCAGCTCCTGCGAGTACTTCGTGATCTTGAAGACCCACTGGTTCATCTCGCGCTGTTCGACGACGGCGCCCGAACGCCAGCCACGGCCGTCGATCACCTGCTCGTTGGCAAGCACGGTCATGTCGACGGGGTCCCAGTTCACCTTGCGCTTCTCGCGCTCGGCGAGGCCTTCGCGCAGGAAGTCCAGGAACATCTTCTGCTGGTGCTTGTAGTAGGAGGGATCGCAGGTCGCGATCTCGCGGCTCCAGTCCAGCGACAGCCCGATCGAGCGAAGCTGCTTCTTCATCGCTGCGATGTTGTCGTAGGTCCAGGCTTTCGGCGCGACCTTGCGCTCGATCGCGGCGTTCTCTGCCGGCAAGCCGAAGGCGTCCCAGCCCATCGGGTGCAGCACGTTGAAACCCTTGGCGCGCATGAAGCGGGCCAGCACGTCGCCGAGCGTATAGTTCCGGACATGGCCGATATGGATGCGCCCGGACGGGTAGGGGAACATCTCGAGCACATAGTATTTCGGCCGCGAATCGTCGTTTCGGGAGACGAAGATCGCCTTTTCGTCCCAGGCGGCTTGCCAGCGCGGTTCGGAATCGCGGGCGTTGTAGCGTTCGGAGGTCATGGAATCGTTGCGGTTTTCTAGGGTTCGGGCCGTCCTAAAGACGGCGGACTAGGCCACAAAAACCGCTGTGGGGTCAACGTCTAAGGCCTTCAAAACGGCCTGAGCAGGGGCTGTTTCAGCCCGCCATCGCGATCTCCGCGGCGCCTTCGCTGTCCTGCACCAAGCCGTGCTCGACGACGGTGTTGCGGCCGCGATGTTTGGCGGCGTAGAGCGCGGCATCGGCCGCTTCGATCAGATCGCCCGGACGCAAGGCCTCGCTGGGCCGCGCCGCGGCGACGCCGATCGAGACGGTGACGATCATGTGGCTCGAGGTGATGTGCGGCAGGCACAGCCGCAGCACCGCGGCACGCACGGTCTCGCCGATCTCGATGGCGCGGGCCAGATCAGTGTTCGGCAGCAGGAGACAAAATTCCTCGCCGCCATAGCGCGCGGCAAAACCCATGGTGTCGGCCGCGATCCCCGACAGCGTCTCGCCGAGCCTGGTCAGGCAGGAATCGCCCTCGAGATGGCCATAGGTGTCGTTGAAGAGCTTGAAATGGTCGACGTCGATCATCAGCAGCGACAGGTCGTTGTCGTACTGCTGCGCGCGCATCCATTCGAAATCGAGGCGGCTCTGGAAGCCGCGGCGGTTGGCAAGGCCCGACAGCATGTCGATCGAGGCCATGACAGTAAGTCGGTCGTTGCTCGCGATCAGCTCGCGCTCGCGCTGGCCGAGTTGGGCTGCCATTGCGTTGAAGGCGCGGGCGAGCGGCACGAACTCGGCGGGCAGGCGGTTGCGCGCGGCGCGGGCCGACAGGTCGCCCTCGCCAAAACGCTTGGCCATGTCGGCCAGCATCTCGATCGGCTTGATCACCAGCTTCTCGGCCGCGATCAGCGCGCCGAGCAGGACGAACACGACGACGAAGGCGAGCTGCAGATAGGCGGTGCGGATGTCGCGGTTGACCGCGGCGGAAACCTTGTCCTCGTCGATGCTGGCGATCAGGCGCGCATTTGTGCCGGCGATGCGGATGTAGCTGACCGCGCGGCGGGAGCCATCGACCGCCATGAAGGACAGCGATCCCTCGTCCTGGTCCGAGCGCAGCGCCATGTCGGCAATTGCCGACATCAGCGGCAGATTGTCGAGCGGACGACCGACCGAGCTGGACTGATCGGCGGGCGCGGCCAGCACCGTGCCGGCGCTGTCGACCAGCACGGCCGAAATGCCGGAGCGGCCGCCCAGATTGTTCATGATCTTCGACATCCAGTCGAGGTTCACGGTCGCGAGCACGACGGCGTCGGAGGTGCCCGAGAGCGCGGAGACCGGATAGACCGCCATCACGGTCGGCGTCTGCGAGGGTTTTGACAGCAGGAAATCGGAGAGCACGAAGCGGCCGGTCTCCTGCGCCTGCTGGAAATAGGGCCGGTCACTCAAGTCGAGGCCGACATACATGTTGTTGGTCGAGCACTGGATGCGTCCGTCCTGGCCGGCGATCAGCAGCGTGCGGATCCAGGGCAGGCTGGCCGGCAGGCTCGCGCGCAGCACGTCGCAGCTCTTGCTGACGCCGCCGGCGGAAGCGCGGATGAAGGCCTCGGATTTCAGAATCGTCTCGACCGAGGATATCACCTCGCGCTGCGCGTCCGCGCTGTGCCTCGCGACGGTGGTGAACTCGGTCGTCGCCTGCGCGATCTGTTTTGCGCGCGCGTCCTCGAGTGAACGGATGCGCTCCAGCATCAAGGGTGCCACCAGAATCACCGCGAGCAAGGCGAACCGCGCCCGGATTCCGAGAACCTGCTTGAGTTTCGCGCGTTTGCGGTTGAGACTGATGTTGGCCATTTGTGCTACCCACCCCGCGCGCAACCTAGTTCCAAGGGTTCAAGAAGCCTTTCTTGAACTCGGTAAAATTGGAACTACCTCCGTTAGACACGGTCTCGAGCGACGTCATGACAGAAGCCAACGCCTTGCCGCTAACCGGGCATTCACCAAATGCGTTCGCCGCCGTGGAGCAGGAGATCGCGCGCGCCTGCAAGGACGCGCAGCGCGAGCGCGCCGCGGTGACGCTGATCGCGGTGTCGAAGACGTTTGCTGCGGATGCAATTACACCGGTCATCGCGGCCGGACAGCGCGTATTCGGCGAGAATCGCGTGCAGGAAGCCAAGGCGAAGTGGCCGGCGTTAATTTCGAGTTACTCGGATATCGCGCTGCATCTGATCGGGCCACTGCAGTCGAACAAGGCGAAAGAGGCGGTCGCGCTGTTCGACGCCATTCATTCGGTCGACCGTCCGAGCATTTGCCAAGCGTTAGCCAAGGAAATCGAATCCCAGAACAGGCACCCGCAGCTCTTCGTCCAGATCAACACCGGCGAGGAGCCGCAGAAGGCCGGCGTCGCGCCCGGCGAGGCCGACGCCTTCATCGCAAGCTGCCGCGACACCTATCGGCTCAACATATCCGGCCTGATGTGCATCCCGCCGGCGAACGAGCCGCCGGCCGCGCATTTCGCCCTCACCGCCAAGATCGCCGCGCGCAACGGATTGAAGAATCTGTCGATGGGCATGAGCGCCGATTTCGCCACCGCCATCATGCTAGGTGCCACGCATGTCCGCGTGGGGTCGGCGATCTTCGGTCATCGGTAGTAGCCGTGGGCGTATTTGATTTTGGTCGTCCTGGCGAAAGCCAGGACCCATTACCCCGATAGCAAGTTTGGCGAAGACTCTGGCAACGACCGTCCTGCCCCTTGCAGAGATCACGCGGTATGGGTCCTGGCTTTCGCCAGGACGACGATGGGGTGGCGCTTACGCGAACCTCACCGACACCTTCCCCAGCACAGCGAAATCTGCGGCGAGGTGATCGCCAGCTTGAATCGGCAGCGGTGGATGGCAGGTGCCCGTCGTCACCACCTCCCCTGCCCTGAGGGTGATCCCGAGCGCGCGCAGCTCGTTCGCAAGCCAGGCGAGCGCGACACGGGGATCGCCGAGCACGTTCTTGCCGTGGCCGACATAGCGCTGGCCACGCAGCGTGATCTCCGGCCGCTGCTCCACGAGATCCATCGCGCGCCAGTTTGCCGTCGCCGGCGGCCCGAGCACGAACAGATGCGCGCAGGCATTGTCGGCGATGAGCTGCGCCTCGCCGGCGCTGACGAAATCAGAAAAGCGCGAGTCCGGAATTTCGATCGCGGGATGCAGCGTGTCGACCGCCGCAAGCACCTCATCGACGCCATAACTTGAAGATCGCGGCGGCAGATCGCGCGCCATGCGAAAGGCGAATTCCGGCTCGCCCACCCGCATCTCGTTGCCCCTCATCGAGGCCGTGCCACCATCGGCGATGACGCTGTCGCTCAGGATGCGCCCGGCCATCGGTCCCCTGACGTTGATGTGCTTCTGCCCGGCTTCGCTGGTCGCCGCGATCTTCCAGCCGAACAGCTTGCCGCTTGAAGAGGATTCGAGCGCGGCCTGGATGGCGTAGCCCTCCGCGCGGGTCTGCGGCCGCAAGGAGCTCTCAAGCACGTCAAGCTTGGTGCCGGCGCGCCAATGACCCGCGAGCATATGCGAGGCAGCCCTGATCTGGTTCTCGTCGAGCATGGTCCCTCACCCGATGATGATCCTGGTCTTTGGTCCCAGGCGCCGCAACAATTGCAGCATCGCCGCTTGCGTCATCGACACGCAGCCGGCCGTCGGCCCGAAATTGTCGCGCGCCAGATGCAAAAACACCGCGCTGCCGCGTCCGGGAATGCGCGGCCGCGTGTTGTGATCGATCTCGACGATGAAGTCGTAGAGCCGGTCGGCGCGCGTCAGCCGGTCGCCGCCCTGCCCCGCCCCGCGCCGGATCGGCCGGTTGTAATGGCGGTCGCCTGGATCTTCGCACCAGGCGTCGTCAGGCTGAATGGCACGGACCGGCAGAAAGGTCCGCGGCCGCCTGTGGCGGTCGCCCCGCCACCAGAGCTGCCGCGGCCGAAAGCTGCCCTTCGGCGTGCCGCCGTCACCCTCGCGCTTGTTGGCGCGAATGCCGCCGCGGCCGAGCGCCACGGGAATCGTCAGGGGTCCGGCGGTCAGCCAGCCCCGCCGCGGATTACCAGCCGACGCCCTCACCCGGATCGCGGAAAGCGGTCTGTTCTTGGCGTAAGCTATTGAGATATCTTGATTTTTCATGTGAATGCGCGGCGTCGGCTTCATTACAGGACATTCATCGAAAAGCCCTGCTATTCTGCGTTAGAGTAGTTCTGGCTTGAGAATCGGTAACAGCCCACTACTTCAACACGAACAACAATAATAACGGCGACCTCTAACTTACCAATCGCAGCTCTCACGCGGCATGCGCGCGTCGGAGTTCGAGTCCAAAAGGATGACCCCATGGCCAATGCCCGCAAGATCCTGATCGTGGATGACGATTCCGATCTGCGCGATACGTTGGTGGAGCAATTATCGCTGCACGAAGAGTTCGAAGCCTCCGCCGTCGATACCGGCGCGAAGGGCGCGAGCGCCGCAAAGGCCAATTCCCCCGATCTCGTGCTGATGGATGTCGGCCTGCCCGACACCGACGGCCGCGAGGTGGTGCGTAGCCTGCGCAAGGGCGGCTTCAAGGCGCCGATCATCATGCTGACCGGACACGACACGGATTCCGACACGATTTTGGGCCTGGAATCCGGCGCCAACGACTATGTGGCAAAGCCCTTCCGCTTCGCGGTGCTGCTGGCGCGCATCCGCGCCCAGCTTCGTCAGCACGAAGCGAGCGAAGACGCGGTGTTCTCGGTCGGGCCCTACAGCTTCCGCCCGGGCTCCAAGATGCTGACCGCCGCCAACGCCCGCAAGGTGCGGCTGACGGAGAAGGAAACCGCGATCCTGCGTTTCCTCTACCGGGCCGGCCAGATGCCGGTCTCGCGCGAGACGCTGCTCCAGGAGGTCTGGGGCTATAATTCCGGCGTCACCACCCACACGCTGGAAACCCACATCTACCGTCTGCGCCAGAAGATCGAGAAGGATGCCGCCAACCCGGAAATCCTGGTCACGGAAGCCGGTGGCTACAAGCTGGTGCCGTGATACGCTCCGAACGTCCCGCGAATCGTTTGAAATCGCGGGCCTTTGAGCCACGGACCTGAATGTCAATCGACGACGACGTAGCGCTGCTCGAGCGTGTCCCGACACTGCGCCTGTTGGGAGACGCCTCGCTGCGCATGTTGGCGATCGGCTCCGAGCAGCGCGATTTCGTGCGCGGCGATGTCCTCTTCAATCAGGGCGAAGACGCGGACGCCGGCTTCGTGGTTCAGCGCGGCGCCTTTCGCGTCGAGGACGGCGCCGGTGCCGAGATGATCGCCGGCCCCGGTACCCTGATCGGCGAGCTTGCGCTGGTGGTGCCGATGAAGCGTCCCTCGAGCGCGATCGCGCTGGAGCATTCCTCCGTCATCCGCGTCGCCCGCAGCCTGTTCCAGCGCGTGCTGGAGAGCGATCCGGCCGCCGCCCTCCGACTGCGCGACGAGTTCGCGATAAGGTCGAGCCAGATCGCGAGCGATATTTTGATGGCGGGCTCGAAGCTAAATAACTGACTCGGTCGTCCTGGCGAAAGCCAGGACCCATTACCCCGAATGCTTGTGGCTTGGTGCGGTTGCCGACGTCCTGGTGCAACAACGAAGACTGGTGGTAATGGGCCCTGGCTTTCGCCAGGGCGACGATTAGACCTCCAGCGTCACCGTCACCGGCACGTGGTCCGACGGCCGCTCCCAGCTCCGCGCATCGCGAAGAATGCTGAAGTCGCTGACCGCGTCCTTGAGCGCGCGCGAGACCCAGATGTGGTCGAGCCTGCGGCCGCGGTCGCCGACGGTCCAGTCGGCGGCGCGGTAGCTCCACCACGTATAAACCTTCTCCGACAGCGGAATGCGCTCGCGCGCGACGTCGACCCATTCGCCGGCGGAGAGCGCTGCCAGCAGCTTCTCGGTTTCGATCGGCGTGTGCGAGACCACCTTCAGCAGCTGCTTGTGCGACCAGACGTCGTTCTCGTGCGGCGCGACGTTGAGATCGCCGACCAGGATGTGGCGATCCTCCCCGCGCGGATGCAGCGGGTCGCACGCCTTCATCTCGTCGAGGAAGCGAAGCTTGTGGTCGAACTTCTCGTTCAGCGCGGGATCGGGAATGTCGCCGCCGGCGGGAACGTAGAAATTGTGCAGCACCAGCGGCTTTGCGATCTGCGCCTTCTCGCCGAACGACACCGAGATGTGCCGTGAATCGATCTTGTCGCAGAAGGTGCGGATATCGGTTGCCTCGAACGGAATTTTCGAGACGATGGCGACGCCGTGATAGCCCTTCTGCCCGTTCAGCGCGACGTGCTCATAGCCGAGCCGCTTGAAGCGCTTCAGCGGAAAGGCATCGTCGATGCACTTGGTCTCCTGGAGGCACAGCACGTCCGGCCGCGCGCTCTTGAGGAATTTGGCGACGAGATCGATGCGCAGCCGCACCGAATTGATGTTCCAGGTTGTCAGGGAAAGACGCATGGGGGATGCGTCATAGCATGGATTGATGCGGTGGAGACGCTTGTCCACAGGACGACGAAGCGCTTGTGGCTTCGTAGGGTGGGTTAGCGAAGCGTAACCCACCTCTTTGGTTTCAGCGGCGACAGAAGCGGTGGGTTACGCCTTCGGCTAACCCACCCTACAAGGGCTCAACCCGGCGACGGGACGTTGTAATTGGTGAAGTCGATCTTGAACATGTTCGGATCGAGCTTCTTGGTGCTGTCGAGATTATAGACCGCGAAGGTGGTGTCGTAGCCCTGCGGGTCGGTTACCGTCCATTGCTTCAGCTGGCCGTCCTTGGCGCCGACCATCAGCAGCAGGCGGCTGGTGCCGATCAGCGCCTGCTTCTCCTCGATGGTGACGCTGATGAAGAGATCGTCCGCGCTGACGTTGATGACGTTGGTGTCCTTCATCAGGTCGATGCGGTCCGAGAGCAGGAAGCGCAGCGGCGTCTGTGACAGTGGATAGACGTCCTGGGTCGCGAGCTTGCGGTCGCGGACCACGAGCGAGGATCCGTCGGCGATGATGTCGATCGGACTGGGCGGATCGTATTCGACGCGCATCTTGCCGGGCTTCTGGATGTAGAAGTCGCCTTGCGTCTTGCTGCCGTCGGGCCCGACCTGCACGAAATTACCGACCAGTGTCTGCAACGACGACAGATAGGTGCTGACCCTGGCGGCCTGTGCCTTCTGCTTGTCGTCAAAAGTCTGGAAGATGCTGCTCGGCACGTTGCGGCGCGGATCCGGAATGATCGGATTGGGCGGTGTCTGGGTGGCGCCGGTCGTGGCGGGCCCGCCGCTCATCTGTCCGCCGTCGCGGCCCTTCGGCGCGGGTTTCGGAACGGGCACGGTCTGCGCGAACGACGTCGCGCTGGCGGCAGTGATCGAGGCGGCGATGACGAGCGCACCCGCCAGCCGCGCGCTGCGCGCGGCGAAACAGGCAGCGGATCGAATATCGGGATTTCCAGTCAAAGCGTCGTCCTGTGTGGCTGGGCGCCCTTTTACCGTGGTTTCGGTCAAAAGCAGATATGGTTTTTGCGTGAAAAACTCATTGTGAGGCCCGGTTCGGCGCTTTGCGCCTTGCCTCACATATGGCTGTCCTCTTCCTCGACCAGAATCTCGCGTTTGCCGGCATGATTGGCCGGTCCGACAATACCTTCCAGTTCCATGCGCTCCATCAACGAGGCGGCGCGGTTGTAGCCGATCTGGAGCCGGCGCTGGATGTAGCTGGTGGAGGCCTTGCGGTCGCGTTTGACGATCGCAACGGCCTGCGCGAACAGGTCGCCGCCGCCATCCGCACCCATGCCGGTGGCGTCGAAAACCGCGCCGTCTTCGTCCTCGGCAGGTTCTTCCGCGGTGACCGCTTCGAGATATTCCGGCTGTCCCTGCGTCTTGAGGTGACGCACCACCTTCTCGACTTCCTCGTCGGAGGCGAACGGGCCGTGCACGCGGCTGATGCGGCCGCCGCCGGCCATGTAGAGCATGTCGCCCTGGCCGAGCAGCTGCTCGGCGCCCATCTCGCCCAGGATCGTGCGGCTGTCGATCTTGGAGGTGACCTGGAAGGCGATGCGGGTCGGGAAGTTCGCCTTGATTGTGCCGGTGATGACGTCGACCGACGGACGCTGCGTCGCGAGGATCACGTGCAGGCCGGCGGCGCGCGCCATCTGTGCGAGGCGTTGCACCGCGCCTTCGATGTCCTTGCCGGCGACCATCATCAGGTCGGCCATTTCGTCGACGATGATGACGATGTAGGGCAGCGGATCGAGCGCGAGCTTCTCTTCCTCGTAGATCGCCTTGCCGGTCTCCTTGTCGAAGCCGGTGTGCACCGTGCGCGTCATCTCCTCGCCCTTGCCCTTGGCTTCGAGCAGGCGCGCATTGTAGCCGTCGATGTTGCGCACACCGAGCTTGGCCATGTTCTTGTAGCGCTCTTCCATCTCGCGCACGGCCCATTTCAGCGCGACCACCGCCTTCTTCGGATCGGTCACGACCGGGGTGAGCAGATGCGGGATGCCGTCATAGACGGAGAGTTCGAGCATCTTCGGATCGACCATGATCAGCCGGCACTGGTCCGGGCGCAGCCGGTAGACCAGGCTGAGGATCATGGTGTTGATCGCGACCGACTTGCCCGAGCCGGTGGTACCGGCGATCAGCATGTGCGGCGTGCGCGCCAGATCGATGATGACGGGGTCGCCGCCGATGGTCTTGCCGAGACAGAGCGGCAGTTTTGCCACCGTTTCGGTCGCCTCTTTCGCCACCAAGAGTTCGCGCAGGTAAACTTTCTCGCGATGCGCGTTCGGCAATTCGATGCCGATGGCGTTGCGGCCGGGCACGACGGCGACGCGCGCCGACAGCGCGCTCATGGAGCGTGCGATGTCGTCGGCAAGGCCGATCACGCGCGACGACTTGATGCCGGGCGCCGGCTCCAATTCATACAGCGTGACGACCGGACCCGGATTGGCTTTGACGATCTCGCCGCGCACGCCGAAATCCCCGAGCACGCCTTCGAGCGAACGCGAATTGGTTTCCAGCTCGGCCTTGCTGAGTGGCTGACGATCGCCGGCCTTTGGTGCGGCCAGCATGGAGACGGACGGAAGGTCGAACTTGTCCGAGGATTTCTTGGCAGCGGCCTTCGGCGCAGCCTTCTTGCGCGGAGCGCGCGCAGCCGGCGCCTTCTCCTCTTCTTCTTCGTCGCTCTCTTCCTCTTCTTCCTCGTACTCCTCGTCCTCGGCATGCGGCGAGATCGAGGGCGCGGCGCGGCCGCCGAGGCTGGGCTCCTGGCGATCGAAAGCCGCAGCGCGCGGCTTTGAGCCGCTCGAGACCAGCGAGCGATAGGCGGCACCACACAGCCAGACGATCCGCGCCTTCGTGCTCATCAGCGCATGGAACAGCCATCCAAGCGACACCGAGCCACGATCCTCGCTTTCTTCCTCGAACGGGGTGTCGTCGTCCTCGATCGGCGTCAGCTCGTCGTCGTCACGCTCGCGCGCGCCGAGGCCGCAGGCGATCAGGAACGTCGTGGCCATCGCGACGAACAGGATCGTCCCGAACACCATGCGATAGATGGCGCCTGCGGGTCCGAAGATCACGGCCGGTGCGCGCACCAGCGCGTCGCCGACCACGCCGCCGAGGCCGGTCGGCAGCGGCCATGCGCCGCCATGCGGCCAGCAGCTCGCAAAACCCGCCGCGATCACCGTGCAGAGGATCCAGCAGCCGAGCCGCAGCGCCTCGCGATCGAACGGTCGGTGGGTCATCATGCGCCAGCCCCACACCGCGACGGTGAGGATCAGCATGATCGCGCCGAGACCGAGAATCTGCATCGCCAGATCGGCACCGATCGCGCCGGCATAGCCGAGGATGTTGCGGATCGGCCGCGAGGTGGCGTGGCTCAGACTCGGATCCTGCACCGACCAGGTCATCAGCGCGGTCGCGGCGACGCCGGACAGCGCGACCAGGCCAAGACCGGTCAGCTCGCGCACGCGGCGCGTCAGCGCGTCACGGATCGACGGCGGCAGGTGAGCGACCAGTGGGATGACACGTTCGATTGCCGACATGCTCATCCGCCTAACCCAACGTTGCGACCAGCCGGTGCAGCGCCTCGGCGGTGATCTCGCCGCTCTGCACCAGCGCCAGGCGAATGAAGCCCGCGCCCGGATTGAAACCGTCCGGCTGGAGCCGCGCCAGGTAGCTGCCCGGCACGACGCGCACGCCAGCCTCCTTCCAGAGTTTCAAGGTCACCGCTTCGTCGTTGCCGAGCGGCGAGGTGTCGAGCCAGACGCAGAAGCCGCCCTCGGGCCGGCGATAGCCGTAGCGGTTGCCAAGGATCTGATCGGCGAGATCGAACTTGATGCGGTACAGCCTGCGGTTCTCCTCGACATGGGCCTCGTCGCCATAGGCAACGGTTGCGACATGCTGGAGCGGCACAGGCACCTGTGGTGCGGCGACGCTGCGCAGCTCGAGAAACTGGCGCAAGAATTTCTTGTCGCCGGCGGCGAAGCCAACGCGCAGGCCCGGCAGGTTCGAGCGCTTGGAGAGTGACTGGAAGGCGACGACGCGGGTGAAGTCGGGGCCGGCGCATTCGAGCGCGCTGCCGGGCGCTTCCCGCGTATAGATCTCCGAGTAGCACTCGTCGCTCAGGATGACGAAGCCGTAGCGGTCGGCAAGGCTCTTCAGGCGGGTGAAATAATCGCGCGAGGCGACCGAGCCCTGCGGGTTGGCGGGCGAGGCGATGTAGAAGGCGACGGTGCGCGCCAGCGTCGTCTCGTCGATCGCATCGAGGTCGGGCAGGAAACCGTTCTCGACCGTCGTCGGCAGGTAGACCAGCTCGCAAGCGGCTGCGCGGGCCCCGGCGCCATAGACCGGATAGAACGGGTTCGGCATCAGGATCGCCGGCTTGCCGGGACGCGGGCCGACATAGCGCGCGGCCGTGATCGCGGCGAAGAACAGCCCTTCGCGGCTGCCATTGAGAACGAGGACCTCGCTCTCGGGATCGATCGGCCGCGGCAGCTTGAAACGATGGCCGAGCCAGCTTGTGGCGGCTTTCCGGAACGGCTCGATGCCATTGTTCAGCGGATAGCGGCCGAAATCGGCGATGTGCTTTGCCAGCACCGGCCCGACGAAGTCGGGCACCGGATGCTGCGGTTCGCCAACCGCGAGCGAAATCAAGGGCTTGCCCGGCTGGTGCGGAGCCAGCAGCTCGTTCAGCCGGACAAAGGGCGAGCGTTCGGTATCAGAGCTTCCACTGCCCTGCGGCGCACGGGATGAAGCGGTCATAGCCATACGTTGGGGCGCCAGCACTCTTGGAACTGCCGGTTGCAGGTCGCACCGGCCGGAAGCGGTTCAGTTCACCATAGATAGGGCGAGGTTAAGACGCGATTAACCATCGGTCGGTCCCCCCGTCCAGAGCCGAATAATTGCCGCTCGTTAACAAGGAGATACGGTCCATCGACGGTTCCGTTTCCCGGCATTTTAGGCAAGACCGTCGCGCATCGTTAACCCCCTCCTCCAAGAAGGTTTTCGTGTTCGCGATTCGCTGGCGCCGCCGGTGTTATGGCTGCTGACGACAAGCGGGGGCGGCGCGTGACGATTCAGATTGCGACACATGGCGATGTGCTTCGCCACACGGCGAGGCGCGCGGCGATCGCAGCTAGCCTGACCATCGTGATGACCGCATCGACGCTGCTGCTGCATCTCGGCACTGATTTCAGCGCCACGGTGAGCGTCGGCTACATCATCGGCTTCAGTCTCTGCATTGCGACCGCAATCTCGGCCTCGCTGTCCGCCGCGCTCAGCTATCGCTCGGGGCTCTTGATGCAGGAACTGACGCTGACCCGCAGCGAGCTCGCGCGCATCTCCCAGACCGACCAGCTCACCGGCCTCTTCAACCGCCGCGGCTTCGACGATGCGGCCGCGCTCGCGCTGACCTCGGCGCGCAAGCGCAGCGTGCCGGTGACCGTGTTCTTGTGCGACATCGATCACTTCAAGTCGATCAACGACCGCTTCGGCCATGACGCCGGCGACAAGGTGCTGGTCGAGGTCGCCGACGTGCTGCGGCAGCTCGCCCGGGCCGAAGGCGTGCTGGTCGCGCGCTATGGCGGCGAGGAATTTGCCGGCCTCATGGTCGGCGTCACCCGCGATCAGGCCGAACGGCATGCGGAGGCGCTGCGCACGACCTGCGCGAGCCGCGAAATCCCGATCGGCGAGAATCTCGAGCGCGTCACCATCAGCCTCGGCTTCACGGTGTCCTGTGCCGATGCCGAGCTCGCCGAGCTGATCCGGATCGCCGACCGCGCGCTCTACGCTGCCAAGCGCCGCGGCCGTGATCGCGTCGTCGAAGCCGACGAGCGCGCGCTCGTGGCCGCGTGAGATCACCTCTCCCGTGGGGAGAGGTGATCTGCGCCCTGGGCTCGCACCGATTCAACCAGAATCATCTCGGTCTAGCGTGGTGGCAGCTTCTCGAAAGTCGGGATGCCGGCGGGGATCTGGTGGAACTCCTGCTTGTCGCAGGTATAGATCGCGATCTGCGGCTTGAACTGCGCGGGATCGTCCAGCGTGCCGACCTTCACGATCGCGGCCGGCAACCCCGGCACTTTCGTCACCAGGTGGGTGCCGCATTCGGCGCAGAACTCCCGCGTCACCGCGCGTTCGAGGTCCTTGCGGGTAAATTGCTTGGGCTGGCCGGTGATGTAGGTGAAGCCGTTCGCCGGCATCGCGATGAAGGTGTTGGGCTCGCCGCCAGAGATGTACTGGCATTCGCGGCAATGGCATTGCGCCTGCATCATCGGGTCGCCCTCCGCGACGTAGCGCACCTCGCCGCAATAGCATCCACCTTCCAAGCGCATGACGACCTCCCTTTTGTTGTTCGTTATTTCTGCGCTAGCCGGCTTGCTTGGCAAGTTTTTCTTTTGTGACACCGAAAAAAGAAAGGGGCTCCAACTTGCGCTGGAGCCCCTCAACGGTCGGGGCATTGCCGGGTATGTGCCCAAACCGTAGTTCTGGATGCGATCCCCGAGGGAGATCGCACCCGGGAGGAGAGCGTTACATGTTGTAGGCGCGCTCGGTGTGCTCGGTGATGTCGAGGCCTTCACGCTCGGTCTCGACATTGGCGCGCAGGCCGACGATCACGTCGACGACCTTGTAGAGGATCGCCGAGCCGATGCCCGACCACACCAGCGTGGTGCTGACGCCCCAGACCTGGGCGATCATCTGGTCGGCCAGAACGTACTCCCCGACCTTGCCGATGGTGTAGTCCATCACGCCGGTGCCACCGAGCGCCGGGTTGACCAGGATGCCGGTGCCGAGGGCGCCGACGATGCCGCCGACGCAGTGCACGCCGAACACGTCGAGCGAGTCATCGTAGCCGAGCGCGTTCTTCACCACGGTGCAGAAGAACAGGCAAACGATGCCGACGACGAGGCCGAGCACGATCGCACCCATCGGGCCGGAGTAGCCGGCCGCCGGCGTCACCGCCACGAGGCCTGCGACCGCGCCGGAGAGCGCGCCGAGCACCGAGGGATGACCTTTCACGATCCACTCCGCGAACATCCACGACAGCGCGGCAGCTGCGGTGGCGACGAAGGAGTTGGTCATGGCGAGGGCTGCGCCGCCGTTGGCTTCCAGGTTGGAGCCGGCGTTGAAGCCGAACCAGCCGACCCAGAGCAGCGAGGCGCCGATCATGGTCATGGTCAGCGAGTGCGGGGCCATCAGCTCCTTGCCGTAGCCGGTGCGCTTGCCGATCAGGAGCGCACCAACGAGACCGGCGATGCCGGCGTTGATGTGCACCACGGTGCCGCCCGCGAAGTCGATCGCGCCCTTCTTGAAGATCCAGCCAGCGTCGGCGAGGAAGTCGGTCTTGGCTGTCTCGAATGCTGCGGTAGCTGCCTTCTTGGCGGTGTCGTCAGCCGCTGTTTCTACCGCTTTGAGCGCAGCAGAAATCGCGTCCGGACCGGCCCAGTACCAGACCATGTGCGCGATCGGGAAGTAGATCAGCGTGACCCAGAGCGGGATGAACAGCGCAACCGCCGAGAACTTCATGCGCTCGGCAAAGGCGCCGACGATGAGGGCGGGCGTGATCGCCGCGAAGGTCATCTGGAAGCAGACATAGACCAGCTCCGAGATATTGACGTCGGCGCTGAAGGTTGCCGCCTTCGAATCGGTCGTAACACCCATCAGGAAGGCCTTGGAGAAGCCGCCGATGAAGTCGGAACCGCCGGTGAAGGCGAGGCTGTAGCCGTAGAGGGCCCAGAGCACGGTGACGACGCAGACCGTGTAGAACACCTGGGCGAGAACCGAGAGCATGTTCTTGGAGCGGACGAGACCGCCATAGAACAGCGCAAGACCCGGGATCGTCATCAACAGCACGAGCACTGTCGATGTCAGCATCCAGGCGTTATCCCCCTTGTTGACCGTTGGCTCGGCGTAGGCTGCGGTCGCAGCGAACATGCCGACTGCGAGGGCGGCCAGTCCCGCGCCATAGGGACGCTTAAACGTCATTTCATTTTCTCCTGATTCGATAAGGTTGAGCGCGAAATCAAAGTGCCGCGGCGTCGGCCTCGCCGGTGCGGATGCGGACCGCGTGGTCGAGGCTGATGACGAAGATCTTGCCGTCGCCGATCTGTCCGGTTTTCGCAGCCGACGTGATGGCGTCGATGGTCTTGTCGACCTGGTCCGAGGCGACGGCCACCTCGATCTTGATCTTGGGCAGGAAGCTCACGGCGTATTCGGCGCCGCGATAGATTTCCGTATGGCCCTTCTGCCGGCCGTATCCCTTGACTTCCGTCACCGTGAGACCGTGAACGCCGATGGCGGTCAGGGCGTCCCGGACTTCTTCCAGCTTGAATGGCTTGATAATCGCCATAACAATTTTCATGGGTCCTATCCCCGCTTGGGCCCGGTCCGGACGTGGCCGGGCGTTCTCGACTGGTTCACCACGAGGAGAAGCTTCACACCGCGGGCACAGCCGGGCCCTGAGAATCAAATGCCGTGCCAGATCGATGGCGTTGCCTAACGGATTATGAATGCGAGACTTTTCCCGCTTTACGGGTGTCGCGCTGCACTGCGCTAATACGTCGCGCCTAAAACGTAGTCATGCCTGCTTAAAACGAATGCAGGGCAGGCTACCGACACAATCTTGCTCACGTGTCGGGCAACAAAACGGTATTTAGGTACGTGACAGCGCTCACCGAAGCGCCTCGCCGTGTTGGGAAATGCCGAGGCCTTCCAATTCGTGCCCACGCGCGACGCGCAAAGGCATGAATCGCGCGACCCGCTAGAGCAGGACGAAGCTCGGCAGCCCCGCAAAGCTGGATCAGGAGTTGCTGCGGGTGACCTCGATCAGGCGGTGTCGCGTTCCGCAAAAACCCTGTCGATCAGTCCCCATTCGACCGCTTGCTGCGCGGTCATGAAGTGGTCGCGGTCCAGGGTCCGTTCCACCTCCTGCTCGGGGCGCACGCAATGTCGTGCATAGAGCCGGATGATGCGCCGCTTGGTTTCCTGCATTTCGGTGGCATGGATCAGGATGTCAGACGCCTGGCCTTGAAAGCCGCCAAGTGGCTGATGCACGTGGAGGCTCGCATTGGGCAGGGCGGCGCGGTGACCGGGCTCGCCGGCCATCAGCAGGAACGACCCCATGGAGCGCGCGGTGCCCATGCACAGCGTATGAACCGGCGCCTTGATGAACTGCATGGTGTCGTACATCGCAAACCCGCTGGTGACCACGCCGCCGTAGGAATTGATGTAGAGATTGATCGGCTTGTTCGGGTTCTCCGCTTCCAGGAACAGCAGCTGCGCGCAGACTAACCCTGACATTGCATCGTTGACTTCGCCGTTGAGGAAGATGATGCGCTCGCGCAAGAGCCGGGAGTAGATGTCGAAGGATCGTTCGCCGCGCGCGGACTGTTCGACGACCATAGGGACGAGCTGAAGCATGTCGCGCATCGGCGACCTCCATGTCTGCAGGTGATGAAGTCGTTGTGTTGTTAGGCCGCCGCGCGCATCAGGCAGCAATTGGTGTTGGCCGGTTTCGGCAAGTTCGTGCGGATGTCGCAGGACCGCTGGATGATACGAAAGCGGGTGCCGCCGGCCTCGTTCGGTTCGATCCTGAAGGTGACGTGGCTTTCTCGAAACGGGGCCTCGGAATCGCGGAGCCGGTAACGCACCTCTTCGCGGGCGACCGATGATTCGGGCTCGGCGCCAACCAGGTCGGCATCCGGCAGCCAGCGTTCGCGCAGCGCCGGAATGGTCACGGCGCGCCAGACCTTTTCGGGCGGCGCGTCGAAGTCATATTCAAGCACCAGGTCTGTGTCGGCGTGATCAGGCTTGGCTGCGTCGCTCATTGATCCATGTCCTTCAACAGGTCGCCGAGCGCTTCCATGCGCTTCGGCCAGTAGGCGCGGTAGCGGGCAAGCCATGTTCCGATGGTGGCGATGCCGTCCGGGTCGACCTCGTAGTTCACAAATCGGCCCTGCCGCTGTTCGCGCACGAGACCTGCTTCACGCAAAACCGCGAGATGCTGCGACATCGCCGGTTGGCTGATCTCCAATCCGTCGCGCAAAGCGCTGGCATTCAGGCTTCCGCCAGCGAGCTTTTCAAAGACCTTTCGGCGCGTCGGGTCGGCCAGCGCCTTGAAGATGTCGGCTTCGATCATGACAACACATAAGCACACACTTATGTGTCGCGCAAGCCCGAAGCGATCCGAGGCTTTCCAGTGCTTGCGGTGCCCGCAGGCAGCGGACGGTCCTACTGCAACGCCTCGCCCTGCTGGGAAATGTCGAGGCCTTCCCCAGCATGCAAATCAAACGCACGCTGTGGCGGCGTCGCCCGCGCGTTTCGAAGCAAAGAATTAGAGCGCGTCGCTGTCGGTCTCGCCGGTGCGGATGCGCAGCGCGTGGTCGATCGGCGTGACGAAGATCTTGCCGTCGCCGATCTGCCCGGTGCGCGCCGTCGCGGTGATGACGTTGACGGCCTTCTCGGCGATGTCGGAGGGGACCGCGATCTCGATCCGGAGCTTGGGCAAGAAGTTCACGACATATTCGGCGCCACGATAGATTTCGGTATGACCCTTCTGGCGGCCGTAGCCCTTCACTTCGGTGACGGTCATGCCGTGCACGCCGATCGCCGTCAGCGCCTGGCGGACCTCATCGAGCTTGAAGGGTTTGATGATCGCGACGACGAGTTTCATGGTCAGGCCTGTTTCCCCGGAGCTTCGCCACGCAATACGCAGGTGGCGCTGCGTCAATCTGGCATCTTTCCGGGCAAATGGCACAAAAATGTTGCAGGTTGAAGAGAGAAAAAGCTGAAGCAACCAGGGCCGTCGCCCCTGTACAGAGCGGCCGGACGTCCTCCAAAATGCATTTTTTGGCATGGATGCGGTGAACCGAACCGTCCCGGCCGGTACAAAAGTATGTTTGAGGGAGGGGGCGCGTCATGGCGAGTTGGTTCTACGCATCTGAGGGCAAGCAGCAGGGGCCCTATCCGGAGGGGCAATTCCGCGATCTCATTGCCCAGGGCGTGGTCCGCGCCGACACACTGGTGTGGACCGAGGGCATGGCCGGTTGGCAGAGGGCTGCCGAAATTCCGGGATTGATGGCTGGCGGCGGCGCGCCGCCGATCATTCCGGCAGGCGGGCCGCCTGCGATGGCCTCCGCCGGGGGCTATGGCGGCGGCGGTTACAGCGGCGGCGGCTCCTCGCCCTCGATCGATTTCGAGATCCTCGAGTTCAGCTGGCGCACCATCGTCATGGTGATCGGCTCGATGCTGGTCATTCCCGCGCCCTGGGTGTTCGTCTGGTACCTGCAGTGGATTGTGCCCTGCGTAAAGGTTCCGGGACGGCCGAACCTCAGCTTCACTGGCAATGCGATGACGCTGGTGCCCTGGTTTTTCGGCTTCGTCGTTCTGGTGATCGCGGTCAGGTTCACCGGCATCCAGTTGCTCAACACTCTGATCTCCATCGTCGAGATCGGGCTGGCCTGGCTGCTCCTCAAATGGATGGTCGCGAACCTCGCCTCGAACGGGCAGCCGATGGGCCTCAGCTTCACGGGCCCGGTCTGGATCTATATCGGCTGGAACCTGCTGGTGGCGATCTCCTTCATCACCATCATCGGCTGGGCGTGGGTCATGGTCGCCCAGATCCGCTGGATGTGCCGCAACATCGAGGGCACACGGCGCGACATCGTCTTCAAGGGCACTGGCCTCGAGTTTCTCTGGCGCGCGATCGTGACCGCCATCCTCTGCAGCTTCATCATCCCGATTCCCTGGATGTATCGCTGGATGATGGGCTGGCTGGCCTCCCAGACCGAGCTCGTGCCGAAGGGGTCGGTTTAGCGCTCAGCTCTTCCGCTCGCGCACGGAGCCTTCCTGCGCGACGGAGGCCACCAGCGTGCCATCGGGCTTGAAGATCAGGCCGCGGGTCAAGCCGCGGCCTGATTGCGCACTCGGCGAATCCTGCGAATAGAGCAGCCATTCGTCGGCGCGGAACGGGCGGTGAAACCACATCGCATGATCGAGGCTCGCCGGCATCATGCGCTTGTCGAACAGCGTGCGGCCGTAGCGCGCCATCACCGCATCGAGCAGCGAGAAGTCCGAGGCATAAGCGAGCGCGCACATGTGCAGCGCCGGATCGTCCGGCAGCTTCGCTGCGGTCTTGATCCAGACGTGAATGCGGCCGTCCTCGATCTTCTGGCCGAAATAGCGGCCGAGCTCGACCGGACGCAGCTCGATCGGACGGTCGGATTCGTAGTAGCGGCGGATGAAGTCCGGCATCTCGCGGAACATCGGCTGCTTCGACACTTCCTCCGCCGTCAGCTTCTCCGGCGGCGGCACATCGGGCATCTTGTCCTGGTGGTCGAAGGCGCCCTCCTCCTCGGCATGGAACGAGACCATGATCGAGAAGATCGCATTGCCATGCTGGATCGCGGTGACGCGTCGCGTCGAATAGCTCTTGCCGTCGCGCAGCCGTTCGACCTGGTAGATGATCGGCACCTGCGGGTCGCCCGGCAGGATGAAATAGCAATGCAGCGAATGTGGCAGCCGGCCCTCCACCGTGCGGCAGGCCGCGACCATCGCCTGCCCGATCACCTGCCCGCCGAACACCCGCTGCCAGCTCGTTTTCGGGCTGTTGCCGCGGAACAAATTCACCTCGAGCGGCTCGATATCGAGGATGGAGATGAGGTCGATCAGGCTTTTGGACATGGTGGCACTTTCAAGGGATTTCGTCATTCCGGGGCGCGCGTGAGCGCGAA
The DNA here is from genome assembly GCF_054185185.1 of Bradyrhizobium sp. UFLA05-153. Taxonomy (NCBI): domain Bacteria; kingdom Pseudomonadati; phylum Pseudomonadota; class Alphaproteobacteria; order Hyphomicrobiales; family Nitrobacteraceae; genus Bradyrhizobium; species Bradyrhizobium sp. UFLA05-153. Next base: position 25,477 of record NZ_JBBIAM010000041.1, on the reverse strand, counting down.
CCCGGAATCTCGAGCCAATAATCTCTGAATTCCGGGTTCGCCAACCAAGCCGGCTGTTGCCGACTTGGTTAACTTAACAAGCCGAACTCGGGTAAACCCGAGTTCGGGTCGCGCGTCCCGGAATGACTGCATGAGGCCTTGCGGCCCTTGTTTCACCGCACTGTTTCGCCCAGCTCAAGTCTGCTAGCAAGACCAAGAGTTAGCCGGGATCTAGGGTATGTCAGTACAGGGTAGCATTGTCATCGGCGGCGGCGCATTTGCGGGCCTCGCGCTCGCGCTCGCATTGCGCCAGGGCCTCGGTCCCGACATTCCGGTGATCGTCGCCGATCCGGCGCTCGCCACGCGGCCGAGCCGCGACCCGCGTGCCACCGCCATCGTCGCGGCCTGCCGGCGGCTGTTCGAGGCGATCGGCACCTGGGACGACGTCAAGGGCGGCGCGCAGCCGATCCTCGACATGGTCGTGACCGATTCCAAGCTGGAGGACGCCACGCGTCCGGTGTTTTTGACTTTCGCCGGCGATGTCGAGCCCGGCGAGCCCTTTGCTCACATGATCGAGAACCGCCAGCTCATTGACGTGCTGGTCAAGCGCGCCGAGGCCGAAGGCATCGATCTCCGGGCGACCGCTGTCACCTCCTATGACGCGCGCCCCGACGGCATCGACGTGACGCTGGGCGACGGCAGCGTGGTCGCGGCGAGCCTGTTGATCGCGGCCGACGGTGCGAAGTCGAAGCTGCGCGAGCGCGCCGGCATCGTCACCCATGGCTGGGAGTACGATCAATCCGGCATCGTCGTCACCGTCGGTCATGAGCGCGATCATGAAGGGCGCGCCGAGGAGCATTTTTTGCCCGCCGGTCCCTTCGCGATCCTGCCGCTCACGGGAAAGCGCTCCTCGCTGGTGTGGACCGAGGGCCGCACTGAGGCCGCGCGCATCACGGCATTGAGTGAGGACGAATTCCACGGCGAGCTCGAGCAGCGCTTTGGCCTGCATCTCGGCGAGATCAAGGCGCTGGACAAGCCGCGCGCGTTTCCGCTGTCCTATTTCGTGGCGCGCTCCTTCATCGCCGAGCGCCTCGCGCTGGTCGGCGATGCCGCGCATGTCATTCACCCCATCGCGGGCCAGGGCCTCAACATGGGCCTGAAGGATGTCGCCGCGCTCGCCGAAGTGGTCGTCGATGCCGCGCGGCTCGGCATGGATATCGGCCAGAGCGATGTGCTCGAGCGCTATCAGCGCTGGCGGCGTTTCGACACCATGGCGATGGGGCTTGCGACGAATTCGCTGAACTTCCTGTTCTCCAACAGGTCGACACTTCTGCGCACCGTGCGCGACATCGGCCTCGGCATCGTCGACCGCGCCCCGCCGCTCAAAAATCTCTTCATCCGCCAGGCCGCCGGTCTCACCGGCGAAGTGCCGAGGCTGTTGAAGGGTGAGGCGTTGTAAGGCGGGCCAGCGCAACTCCCTCCTCTCGCCATCAGGGACAAGCGCAGCGAAGCGGAGCGTAGATCCCGGCCTCCGCCGGGATGACACCGAATGTTTGGAGCGGCCCTCGCGCAATGCGCCGCATCCAATCAATCAATCTTCCTCGCCTCCTCCGGCAGCATGATCGGGATGCCGTCGCGGATGGGATAGGCGAGCTTGGCGGAGCGCGAGATCAGCTCCTGCTTGGCGGCGTCGAATTCGAGCGGCCCCTTGGTCAGCGGGCACACCAGGATCTCCAGCAGCTTGGGATCGACGGTGGCTTCGGGGCGTTCGGTTGGCGTGGTCATGATGGTCTCCGGCGGTGGTCCAGCCCTTAGCACAGAAAGCTGCGGCGTGTCGCCGCACAAGGCTCTCGGCCGCTCTGCGATCCCTGGTGTGACAGCACTTTCCGCGTGTCGTCATAACTTAGAATAGCTTTAGAGTAAGTCCTTTTGCGAGGGCGCAGCCTAGCCGCCAGCGCTGATTTTTGGTTTGCAGGACGGGGCGAGCGCAGCCTGCGCTTGCCATCGATTTTGACCATTTAGCCGGAGACACGCCGATCCATGTTTGCTTCGCTCACGACAAGGACTTTCGCCCTCGCCACGCTCTGCGCCGCCGCGATGCTGCCGCTCTCCGCCGCGAACGCGCAGCAGGCCACCGAAATCCAGATCACCTATGACGGCGCGTTCCAGCCGAACGAGCTGCGCGCACCGGCCGGCAAGCCGATCACCGTCAAGGTTAAGAACAACACCGCCAAGGCGATGGAGTTCGAGAGCAAGACGCTCAAGGTCGAGAAGGTCATTCCGTCGAAGGGTGAGGCCGTCGTCAACGTCCGCGCGCAGAAGGCCGGCCGCTACGAGTTCTTCGACGAGTTCAACGAGAAGGCGCGCGGCAGCCTCGTCGTCGAATAAGGCTCAGCTCGTGCTCGCCGCGCTCATCATCGTCTTCCGCGAAGTCTTCGAGGCCGGTCTGATCATCGGCATCGTGCTCGCGGTGACGCGCTCGGTTAAGCGTCGCAACCGCTGGATCGCCGGCGGGGTGCTGGCGGGCGTTCTGGGCGCGTGCGTGGTCGCGGCGTTCGCGGGTGCCCTGTCGCAGCTCTTCGAGGGCATGGGACAGGAGCTGTTCAACGCGGCGATTCTCGGCGTCGCCGTCGTCATGCTGACGTGGCACAATGTCTGGATGGCGCGGCACGGCAAGGAGATGGCGGGCGAATTGCGCGCCGTCGGCCAGGCCGTCGCCGAAGGATCCAAATCGCTGCTGGCGCTTGCCGTGGTGGTCGGGGTTGCGGTGCTGCGCGAAGGCAGCGAGGTGGCGCTGTTTCTCTATGGCGTTGCCGCGTCCGACGGCGGATCGGCGATGAGCCTCTTGGTCGGCGGCCTGCTCGGCCTCGTGCTCGGCGGCGCAGTTTGTCTCTTCACCTATTTCGGCCTCTTGCGGATTCCGCCACGCGCGCTGTTTACGACCACGACGGTGCTGATCACCCTGCTCGCCGCCGGCATGGCCGCGCAGGCGGTCTCGTTCCTCGAACGCGCCAACTGGCTCACCGCGCTCGACACCGTGGTGTGGGACACGAGCTGGCTGCTCTCCGAGGACAGCATCCTGGGCCGCACCCTGCACACGCTGATCGGCTACACCGACCAGCCGACCGGGATGCAGCTCGTGATCTACGCCGCCGTCGTCCTGGTCACGATCGCCTTGATGCGGCTGGTCGGATCCGAGCCGCCCCGGCACGCGGTCGCCGCAGGCTGAGCACTCGTTCGAGGCGATCCGCAAGCTTCATCGTGCGACAATTCGCCGGAGCTCGTCGAGCGCTGCCTGCTGCTTGTCCGCCGGCAGTGTCTGGTCCGAAAGGGCAAAGCCGAAGAAAGCCCAGAACAGGATCTGCGCGCGCGGGCGTGCGACCTCCTCAGTGAGCCCGGCCTGCTTCAAGAGGCTCTCGATATAGTCGAGCCTGCGGCGATCGACCGCGACGACCGCGGCGCGCGCCCGCGCATCGTTGGCGGCCCAGCTCCGCACCGCCTTTTCCAGCATGAGCTTGCTGCCGAAGGTCAGCTTCAGCAGCACCGCGAGCGGGTCCTGGCCCCCGCTATCGCCCAAGTTCTCGCTCGTGTTCTCGCGCTTGTTCTCGTTCTTGGCCGCCTCGACGGCGGCGATGATCTGCTCGGTGGCGACTTCGCGCCAGCGGGAGAGGATGGCGGCATGGAATGCGGCGAGATCGGCAAAGTGCCAGTAGAAGCTGCCGCGGGAAACCCCCATCGCCTTCGCCAGCGGATCGGCTTTCAGCGCCGTGAAGCCGCTCTTTGCCAGTGTCTTCAGGCCCAGATCGACCCAATCCCCCGCCGAGAGCTGATCGGCCATCGGTTCCTGCCTCCCATGATGCCGCACCATACATAACTGTATTGACAGGCGCCAGCATTTCTCTATAAACCATACAGTACTGTATGTTAGGAGATGGAGGTGCCAATGCGCGATCTGCTTCTGCAAGCAGCGGGCGTCATCGCGATCCTCGTCACGATTGGCCATGCCGTGCTCGGCGAGACCCAGGTCTTTGCCCGCGCCACCATCGAGCCGCCGCGACTGCGAACGCTCATCCGTCTGGTCTGGCAGGCCGGTACGGTGGCGTGGTTTGCCGGCGGCGTGCTCCTGATCGCCGCACCCTGGATGGGATCGGACGCGGCGCGACACTGGATCATCGCAACGCTCGCGGTGGTGTTCGGCTTTGCCGCTATCGCCAATGCGTGGGCGACGCGCACGGTGCATCCCGGCTGGATCGGGATGAGCGCGGTGGTCGCGCTGGCGGTCGCGGGTTACTAGCGGGGTCGCGATGGAGCAGCGCGACCATTCCGACGCCGGCCTGGATCTCTGGCATCTCGCCGCCGTCAATGCCTGGGCCAACTTCAATCTGCGCGCAGGGTTCGAGGTGGTCGCGGCCGCAAACGGTGAAGCTGAAATTCGCATGAAGTGGAACGACAGCTTCACGCAATATTCCGGACATCTCCATGCCGGCATGATCGCTGCCCTGCTCGATACCGCTTGTGGGTTCGCCGCGGCCACGAAGGCCGGTTCGGTGACCGCATCGCATTTCTCGATGAACTGCATGAGGCCGGCGGTGGGCAGCGCTCTCGTTGCCAAGGGCAGATTGATGCGCGCCGGGTGCAGGCAGGTCTTTGCCCGGGCGGAACTCTTTACCGAAGACAGGCTTGGAAACATTTCGCTGGTCGCAACCGGTGAAACCATTCTGGTTCCCCTGCGTGACCAGGACGGCGACCGAGATGAGGAGTGACACATGCCATTGACGCTCGTAACCGGGGGCACTGGACATCTGGGCCAGGATATCGTCGATCGCCTCGTCTCCTCCGGGCATCGCATCCGCGTTCTGGCAAGAACGCCGGGTCCTCGATCAGATGTCGAATGGGCAGTCGGTGATCTCGCCACAGGCGCCGGGCTGCCGGAGGCGCTGCACGGTGTCGACACCGTCATCAATGCAGCGACCTACTCGCCGATCGCGCGCCGGGGCGGCTTCAGGCCGGTGGATTTCTTCAGCTCGCCTTCCGCCGTCGACGTCGAGGGCACCGAGCGGCTTTTGTCACTGTCGCGCGACCAATCCATCCGGCACTTTCTCCACGTCTCGATCGTCGGCCTCGATGAGGCGACGTTGCCCTATGCCCGCGTCAAGCTCGCCGGCGAAAAGCTCGTCCGCAGTTCGACGCTGTCATGGTCCGTCGTTCGCGCAATGCCGTTCTATTACCTGCTCGACAAGCTGCTGGCCCGCCAGGCCTGGCTTCCGGCGTGGCCCATGCCGACGACGGTGTTCAACCCGGTCGATACGTCTGATGTCGCCGACTACGTCGTGACCTGTGCCTTCGATGGTGCGCGTGGAGCGCGAGCGGAGATCGGCGGTCCCGAAGATCTCAGCCTTACCGAGTTTGCGCGCCAGTATCAGCACGCGCGTGGTCTCCACCGGAAGATCTTGCCGATATCATTGTCGGAAACGCGAGCCCGCGGCATGGGCTTTGTCGTCAGCCAGGGCGTGCGCGGCAAATTGTCCTGGGCGGGCTGGCTGCGCCGGCAATATCCGGACGTTCGCCGCGCGGCGTGATGCCGCGAGCGCCAGAGCGTGATGAAATCAGGTCCTGTTGCGTCCGCAAAGTCGGTGCGCTCCCTCTCCCGCTTGCGGGAGAGGGTCGGGGTGAGGGTGGTTCCGCAATGAGACTCCCAATGCCGAGAAAGCCTCAACCCGGCGCTTCGCCATAGCCGAGGCGTCGCCTCGGCGTCTCTTATGAGGACGGCCGCCAAAGGCGGCCTATGCCTTCCCCGCAAGCGGGAGAGGTTGGGCGAGCCCGCGGCTCGATCGATTCAACCTAAAGGCATTCCGCACTATTGCAGCGGCGGATCGCCGCTCGTGCGCTTCTTGGCGAGATCCATCTCGGTGACGGCGATCAGGATTTCGGCGCGGGTCTTGAGGTCGGGCGCTTCCAGCATCGCCTGCTTTTCCGCGGGACCATAGGGCGACATCATCGCCAGCGCATTGACCAGCGCCTCGTTGGGTGCGCTCTCGACGCCTTCCCAGTCGACCTTGAGGTTGTTGGCCTTCAGGAAGTCGGCCAGCGCCACCAGGAGCGCCTCGCGATTGACCGCGTCCTCGCCCTTGCGCGCGGTGAAATCATCGGTGAAAGCGAAGAAGTCCACCTTGCACTGCCGGTAGGATGTCAGCACCTCGAGCTCCTGGACCACCTTGAAGCGCGCAATCCCGGTGAGCTCGAGGATGTAGCGGCCGTCGCCGGATTCGGCGAGCTGAGTGATGCGGCCGACGCAGCCGACATTGAACAGCACCGGCTTGTCCGAGTTCTTCGGCGAATGCGCCACATCAGGCTGGATCATGCCGATCAGGCGATGGCCATCGCGAAGTGAGTCGTCGACCATCGACAGATAACGCGGCTCGAAGATGTTGAGCGGCATCTGCCCGCGCGGCAAGAGCAGCGCGCCGGGCAGCGGAAACACCGGGATGATCTCGGGAAGATCGGCGGGCCCGCGATATTCGATATTGATCGGCATACCCGCTCCCCGCTGATCTACATGGCGTCCGTGGCCTTAGAGCATGATCCGGACCCGAAGGGCCGCGTCAGCGCAAAGTGCGAAGCGGCTTTCCCTCGCGACAAACGTGGAATGCGTTTGCGCGGAGATCATACTCAAACAATAAGCCAAAGCGCGATGACGATTTGTCCTAATCTCATCGCACTTTAGGAAAACAGGATCGTCGACAGCCGCTTGCGTCCCTCGACGGTCGCATCGTCCGCGCCGCCCCAGGCCTCGAAGAACTGGATGAGCTGCTTGCGGGCGCCATCATCGTTCCATTTGCGGTCGCGCTTGACGATCTCGAGCAGCTGGTCGGTCGCGGCCGCCCGGTCGCCTTGCGCATTGAGCGCGGTCGCAAGATCGAACCGCGCCTGATGATCGAGCGGGTTTGCAGCGACCTTCTGTTCCAGCTCCGCGACCGGCCCGAGCGATTCGGCCTGCTCGGCAAGATCGATCGCGGCCTGCACCGCTTTCACCGCGGCATCGCCGTGCTTGGACTCCGGGACCATGGCGAGCGTCTGCTTGGCCTGCTCGATGGCGCCCGACGTGACGTAGCATTTCGCAAGGCCTGCGAGCGCGGCGATGTTGGTCGCATCGTGCGACAGCGCCTCGGCATAGATCTGCGCCGCGGCCGCCACGTCGCCCTCGGCGAGCACGGCGTCTGCTTCCTTCACGATCTCTGCGACATTGACCTCGCCCGGCGCGGTGACGCCCTTGGTCAGGCGTTCGATGAAGGCGTTGACCTGGCTCTCGGGCACCGCGCCCATGAAGCCGTCGGCCGGCTGGCCGTTGACGAAGGCGATCACGGCCGGGATCGACTGGATGCCCATCTGGCCCGGAATCGCCGGATGCTGGTCGATGTTCATCTTGACCAGCTTGACCTTGCCCTTGGCCGCCTTGACGGCCTTTTCCAGCACCGGGGTGAGCTGCTTGCACGGGCCGCACCACTCCGCCCAGAAGTCGATCAGCACCGGCTGGCGCTTCGATTCCTCGATGACGTCCTTGACGAAGGTCTGGGTGGTCGTGTCCTTGATCAGATCGGGCGCAGCCTGGCCCGCCGCTCCGTTGCCCTGGTCAATGATCGTCACAGGAGTCCCCTCGTCTGATGTCCGGAAAGGCGGCTCTTTAGCACGACGCCGTCCCATATGCTGCTGTCCCGGCTCCTAAATTGGGCCGGGACGGCCGAATTTCAATCCATGGTGCGTGATTCGGTGGTTCCTGGGCGTTTCGGGTCGCTTTCGACCCGATTCGGGGCTCATTTAGGTCTCCGAAAGCGAATAGATGCCGCCGGTAGCTGTTGCATTCGCCGCCCGCTTTTGGCATACGACAGCCGTTGCCGGCGCGTCACGCGACCGACACAGGACGCGGGTGTAGCTCAGTGGTAGAGCACGACCTTGCCAAGGTCGGGGTCGAGGGTTCGAGCCCCTTCGCCCGCTCCAATTTCTCCCAGCGTCAAGCCTGACAGGACCGGATCGCCGTCTGGCGGCTCCGTCCGGGACGCACGTTGGACGTGAGAATGACAATTCTGGTCACCGGCAGCGCAGGCCACCTCGGGGAAGCGATTCTCCGGACACTTCACGCGCGCGGGTCTACTGTGCATGGGGTTGATTTGAAGAAATCGGAGTTCACCGATCAGGTGGGCTCGATCACCGATCCCGGCTTTGTGCGGGCCGCGATGGCGGGCGTCACCGCCGTCATTCACACCGCCACCCTGCACAAGCCGCATGTCGCCACGCATTCCAGGCAGGACTTCATCGACACCAACGTTACCGGCACGCTCAACCTGCTCGAGGCCGCCGCTGAGGCCGGCGTGAAGAGCTTCGTCTTCACCAGCACCACCAGCGCGTTCGGCTCGCAGCTTCGGCCCGAGGCGGGGAACGCCGCCGTCTGGGTCACCGAGGATCTGCCCTCGGTGCCGAAGAACATCTACGGCACCTCCAAGCTGATGGCGGAGAATCTGTGTGAGCTGTTCTTCCGCGAGCGCGGGCTTCCCGTCATCGTCTTGCGAACCTCGCGCTTCTTTCCGGAGGAGGACGACGATGCGGCCGCGCGGGAGAATTTTGCGACCGAGAACGCGCAGGCCAACGAGCTGCTTTATCGCCGGCTGGATATAGCGGACGCTGTCAGCGCCCACCTCCTCGCCGACGAGCGCGCTACCAGCATCGGCTTCGCGCGCTACATCGTCTCGGCGACGAGCCCGTTCACGCAAAGCCACCTCGTCGCCCTGGCTGAGGACGCCGCGCGCCTCGTGCATACGCTCTATCCCGATTGCGCAAAACTCTACGCGGCGCGGGGCTGGCGCCTGTTTCCGACCATCGACCGCGTCTACGTCAACGATCGTGCGCGCCGCGAGCTGGGTTGGCGGCCCGCATTCGACTTTGCCCATGTGCTGAGCAGCCTGCGGAAGACTCGCGATTTTCGCAGCGAGCTGGCGCGTCAGGTCGGCTCAAAAGGTTATCATGACACGGTCTTCGAGCGCGGGCCTTATCCCGTAGTCTCATAATTCTCATCGCGTGCACGCGAGCGCTGCCTGCCAAATAGCCGCTTGCTTCATGATTCCGCGTTGCAGCGAGAACGCGCGCACGCGCATGCCATGCATGCGGAGAAACTCTCTCTCAATTTTTATTGAGGCTGATCGCGATGTGCAGCGCATGCTTCTCAGCGCTTGCAGATGTGCTAACCTTTTTGAGTCTGCCTCTGTCGACAGACTCCGAACTTCGCCTCTCGAATAGCAAAACAATAACGGTGTGGCCGCCACGGCCGCCTTAGGGGAGTGACGCGATGAAATCCATATTCCATCGATCCATCTTTGCGTTTGCGGCGGTTGCCCTGCTCGCGGGGACAAGCGTCGTGAATGCGCAGCAGCAGCAGGACAAGAACCGGGCGCTGAAGAAATACGAATCCGGCACCAAGGAATTCTGGACGCATCCGCCGGATGACTGGTTCTTAGGGGATGAGACCGAGGCACAGAAGGGTCTTGCGCCCCCATCGGGCCCGCCGACCGGCGCGTCCGAAGCCGAGCTCGCCAACATCGTGAAGAAGATCAAGCTGCCGGCCGGCTTCAAGATCGAGGTCTGGGCGCCTGGCGTTCTCGCCGCGCGGCAGATGGCCTGGGGCGACAAGGGCACGCTGTTCGTCGGCTCGTTCGGCCTCGGCAACGTCTATGCGATCAAGGACAATGGCGGCAAGCGCGAGGTCAAGACCGTCCTCAAGGGTCTGAACATGCCGACCGGCCTCGCCTTCAAGGACGGCGCGCTCTACGTCATCGCCGTCGACAAGCTGATCCGCTACGACAACGCCGAAGCCAACCTCGACAATCTCGGCCAGGGCAAGGTCGTCTATGACGACATGCCGTCCTATGCCGCGCATGGCTGGAAGTACATCGCGACCGACAAGGACGGCTGGTTCTTCCTGCCGTTCGGACCGCCCTTCAACGTCGGCATTCCGCCGACCAGCGTCTCGCAGATCCGGCGCGTCGATCCCAAGACCGGCAACGCCGAAGTCTGGGCGCTTGGCGTCCGCAATTCGGTCGGCGGCGACGTCGATCCGCGCAGCGGCAAATACTGGTTCACCGAGAACGCGCGTGACTGGGTCAGCGACGATCTGCCGTCAGACAAGCTGAACATGATCTCGAAGATCGGCGAGCATTTCGGCTATCCCTATTGCCACCAGGGCGATCTGCCGGACCCGAAATTCGCGATGGGTCACAAGTGCTCGGAGTTCACGCCGCCCGTGCTGAATCTCGGCGCGCACGTCGCTCCGCTCGGCATGAAGTTCTATACCGGCGACCAGTTCCCCGCCGAGTACAAGAACAACATCCTGATCGCCGAGCACGGCTCCTGGAACAGGCACAAGTACCAGGGCGCGCGCATCGTGCGCGTGATCGTCGGGCCCGACGGCAAGAACCCCAAGCAGGAGGTGTTCGCCTCCGGCTGGCTCGAAGGTGACCAGGGCTATCTCGGCCGTCCCGACGACATCATCCTCGCCAAGGACGGCTCGATCCTCGTCGCCGACGACTGGGCCGGCGCGATCTATCGCATCAGCTACAGTAAGAAGTAGCGCGACGTGAACATGAGGCTGCGGTTGCCTGGAGGCCGCCGCAGCCTTTCGTTTGAAGTTACACGCTCGTCATTCCGGGGCGATGCGGAGCATCGAACCCGGAATCCCGAGATTCCGCGTTCGCCCTTCGGGCGCCCCGGAATGACGAGCAAATCGGAATCTCGTCATGCACCGGCAACCTGTTTCGCGCGCACTCAGCGCGCTCGCTTTTTCGATCGCAGCGCTCGTCAGTCTTCCCGCTTTTGTCGCGCACGCTGCCGACGTCAAGGAGAAGGCCGCGGTCTGCGCCGCCTGTCACGGCGACAAGGGCATCTCGCAGACCGAGAACATCCCCTCGCTCGCCGGCCAGCCGGATCAGTTCCTGCAGTGGCAGCTCGTGTTCTTCCGCGCCGGCTCGCGCAAGAACGAGCAGATGCAGCCGATTGCGGAAGAGATCGCCAACGAGGACATCCGCAGTCTCGGTGCCTATTTTTCGCAGCTCACGCCGCCGAAAGTCCCGGAGGACAAGGATCCCGACCTGTCGAAGAAAGGCAAGGAAGCAGCTAGCGGCCGCCGCTGCGCCTCATGCCACACCGACAGCTATGCCGGCACCAAGGCCGTCGCCCGCCTTGCCGGCCAGCGTGAGGAATATCTGGTGAAGGCGCTGCACGACTACAAAGCCGGCCAGCGCGTCGGCGGCGGCGTCGCCGCCATGGCCGACATCGCCTATTCGCTCAGCGAGGAAGAGATCACCGCGCTCGCGCATTACCTGGCGCATTTGCAGTAGCGGAGAACTGTAGCCGCCAACACCGGCCGTCGTGCCGGGGCGCGCGATGCGCGAGCCCGGGACCCATAACCACAGGATCGAGTTTGACGAAGACTCGTGGTTACCAGCTCGCGCCATAACCAATCCCTGTGCTATCGCGACGAGCGCAAGCGCTCGCGCGGGGGTCCCGGATCTGCGCTCCGCTTCGCTACGCTTGTCCGGGACGACGGGGATGTGTGGGGCGAGCTAGCTACCCCACGCGCTGCTTCTCATACGCCTTCAGATGCGTATAGGCGATGCGCAGTTTTGGCACCGGCACTTTCGCAGTATCGGCGCGCGCGATGAGGTCGCCGATGATGTGATCGGCCTCGACCGGCAGGCCCGCCTTGATGTCGCGGAACATCGACGCGGTCATCGGGGAACCTTCGGTGGTGATCAAGCCCTTGACCCGCTCGAAGAACGGGCCGCCGGGCGCATAGCCCGCTGCGGTCGCAGTGGCGCTGGTCTCGTCCAGCATCCCTAAGAGAAAATCCTTGCCACCGGGCACCGCCAGGATGTTGCCGACGGAGGTACGCATCAGGCTGGTCGACGCCGCGAGCGAGGAGAGGAAAACCCACTTCTCCCACATGTCCTGCATGATGTTGTGGCTCGCGCTCGCCCCGGCGATGCCGCTGGTGAAGACTTCGTCGATCGCCCTCACACGCGCCGACAGTTTCCCGTCGCGCTCGCCGTAATTGATCGCCTGCATCGGCTGGAGCTGCACCACCTCGCGCTTCTCGTTCAGCGTCGCGGCGATGGCGCAGAGCCCGCCGAGCACGCGCTCGGCGCCGAACTTCTGGTCCAGCACGTCGAGATGCCGCATGCCGTTGAGCACGGGAATGATCGTGGTGTTCGGCCCGACCGCCGGCGCGAACGATTTGATGGCATCGTCGAGGTCGAACGCCTTGCAGCTCAGCAGCACGACGTCGAACTTTTCGGCGAGCTTGCCCGCCTGCACCGCCGGCGGGTTCGTCAGCGTCGCATCGCCGTTCGGGCTCTTGATGACGAGGCCGGCGCTCGCAAGCTCGCTCGCGCGCCGCGGCCGCACCAGAAAGGTGACATCGCGCCCGGCCTGCAGCAGCCTGCCACCAAAATAACCGCCGATGGCGCCGGCGCCGACGACGAGAATGCGCATGCGGGTGCTCCGTTTGTTCTTGCTCTTTTTTCGCCGTCGTCATGTTTTTCGCCAGGACGACACCGGGGAGATACCTCACTTCGCTCGTTGGGTCAGAATCACTTTCCCGACACCATCTCCTCGACCTCGCGCAGCTGCTCCTTGCCGAAGAACATCTCGTTACCGACGAAGAATGTCGGTGAACCGAACGCGCCGCGCGCGACGGCCTCCTCGGTATTCTTGATCAGCCTTGCCTTCACATCGGGTTCTTGGGCACGTGTGAACAGCTTCTGCGCATCGAGGCCTGACGAGGTGATCGCCTTCATCGCGACTTCCGGATCGTCCATCTTCTTCGGCTCGCGCCACATGTGATGAAATGCGGCTTCGACATATTGTTCCAACACGCCTTCGAGCTGGGCCGCGATCGCCGCGCGCATCAGGTTCAGCGTGTTGACGGGGAAGAACGGGTTCCAGACATAGGGCTGCACGTGGAAGCGTTTGAGGAAACGCTCGGTCTCGACAGCCTGGAATTCGCGCTTGTTCTTGATGCCGGCGAGCGTCTCGGCCGGCGATTTGTTGTTGGTCGCCTTGAAGATGCCGCCGAGCAGGATCGGCACATACTCGAATTTCACGCCGATCCGCGTCTCGATCGCGGGGATCGCCTCATGGCTGAGAAACGCATTGGGACTGCCGAAATCGAACAGGAATTGTGGGGCCGCGCGCGTCAAACCGTCCTCCCGTGAGCTCGCTTTGCGCACATTGTGGCGCAGCGCGCGCGGCAGGTCCACCCGTTTCATGATGGCCATAATACTACTTTGATCGGAGGCGCCTTCTGCCTACGCGCGGTCGCTGCTTGCGAGTTTCACGACGTGGTCGCGGATGTCGGCGGGCCAGTCGGCGATCTCTGCCGCAAAGCGCCGGCGATCGCCTGCGAACAGCGCGCGCGAGGCCTCCTCGAAATGCGCGAGATTGCCGGCCATCGCCGACATGAAGTGGTAGGTGGCATCGCGCGCCTGCCGCTCGCGGTCGCGATCGCCGCGGGCACGCCGCGCCTCGTCGACGAGCTTGCGCAGCGCGACCGAGGCGCCGCCCGGCTGCGCGTTGAGCCATTCCCAGTGCCGCGGCAGCAGCGTCACCTCGCGCGCCACCACGCCGAGTCTGGGCCGGCCGCGGCCGCGCGGCGCACTCGGCAACTCAATGTGCCCGTCGGATTGCGCCGGCGCGATCGTCGGCAGGCGGGCCAGCACTTCCTGGTCGTCGCCGCGCAGGTCGAAATCGACCGCCCGCCCGCTCAAGTCACTGAAGATCACGATCGGCGAGCCCGCCCACGCGTCCGCGCGCTTGACCGCCAGGACCACGTCCGCGATCGGCCCGGAGGCCAGGCGCCGCTGGCCGACAAAGGCTGTGAAGGTTACCTGCATTGAAATCACTGCGAAATCTGACACGATGGCCCGCTTAATATCCGGGTAAAATAGAAGCGTCAATATGCCCGGGTAAAAATAACGACCGTCCGGCTCGACATTCGCCCGCCGGGCTGGCACGAACGCGCCCGAGACCAGCGGGGGACCTCAAATGCTGACCGTTCATCATCTCAACAATTCACGCTCGCAGCGCGTGCTGTGGCTGCTCGAGGAGCTGGGCGTGCCGTACGAGATCGTGCGCTATCAGCGTCAGCCCGACATGCGCGCGCCGAAGGAGCTGCGTGCGATCCACCCGCTCGGCAAGTCGCCCGTGATCACTGACAACGGCAACACCATCGCCGAATCGGGCGCGATCGTCGAATACCTCGTCGGCACCTATGGTCAGGGACGCCTGATTCCGCCGCCGAACACGCCGGAGCGGCTGCGCTACACCTATTGGCTGCACTATGCCGAAGGCTCGGCGATGCAGCCGCTGCTGCTCAAATTGCTGTTCACCTTGATGCCGAAGCGCGCGCCGGCGCTGCTCCGTCCGCTGGTGCGCAAGGTCTCGAACCAGGCGCTGACCGCGCTGGTCAATCCGCAGATCAAGCAGCACATGGATTATTGGGAAGGCGAGCTCGGCAAGACCGAGTGGTTCGCCGGGCCCGACTTCACCGCGGCCGACATCCAGATGAGTTTTCCGCTGGAAGCGGCGCAAGCGCGCGGCGGCCTGGAGCAGGGCCATCCCAAGGCGATGGCGTTCCTCGAGCGCATCCACGCGCGTCCAGCCTATCAACGCGCGCTGGAGAAGGGCGGGCCGTACCAGGTCGGGCGGTAGCGTCGTTCCCATCGTCATTCCGGGGCGCCCGCGTCCTTACGTGGGCGAACCCGGAATCCCGAAGTTGTGGCGCGTGATTCCGGGTTCGATGCTCAAACCATGAAAGTTATTGCCCCTCCGCCGCAGCGCCCCGCGTGCGCGGGTCGGGTGCGCCGAACGGGCCGTTCGGCGTCACCGCGATCGAGTTGGCCGAGGTCTGGCCCATCGGCTCGACGACGAGGTGACCCATCGCCTTCAGCTCGAACAGCACGTCGTCAGAAAAGCCGCGCTCGACGCGCACTTCATCCGGCAGCCATTGGTGATGCAGCCGCGGCGCTGCAACGGCGGCGGCGACATCCATATGATAATCGAGCACGTTGACGATCACCTGGAGCACGGTGGAGATGATGCGGCTGCCGCCGGGCGAGCCCGTGACCAGCACCGGCTTGCCATCCTTCAGTACGATGGTCGGAGACATCGAGGACAGCGGCCGCTTGCCCGGCCCTGGCAGATTGGCCTCGTAGCCGACGAGGCCATAGGCATTGGAGGCGCCAACCGCCGCGGTGAAATCGTCGAGCTCGTTGTTGAGCAGCACGCCGGTGCCGTCGGCGACCAGGCCGACGCCATAGCTGAAGTTCAGCGTATAAGTGTTGCTCACCGCATTGCCGCGGCTGTCGACGACCGAGAAATGCGTGGTGTTGCTGCCTTCGCGCGGCGGCGTCGCGCTCGCCACGATCTCGCTCGCCGGCGTGGCGCTGTTGGCCCTGATGCTGGCGCGAAGTTTAGCCGCATAGTCCTGGGCGATCAGGGTCTCGATCGGCGCCTTGACGAAAGCGGGATCGCCGAGATAGCGCGCGCGATCGGCATAGCCGCGCTTCATGGCTTCGATCAGCAGATGCAGCGAGGCCGGCGAGCCCTGCTTCAGATCGGAAAGCTGAAAGCCTTCCAGGATGTTCAGCGTCTCCACCAGCACCACGCCGCCCGACGAGGGCTGCGGCATCGAGACGATGTCGAAGCCGCGATAGCTGCCGCGCACCGGCTCGCGGATCACGGGCCTGTATGTCTGCAGATCCCCTGATGTCATGATGCCGCCAGCATCGGTGACGGCCTTGGCGAGCTTGTCGGCGACCGGTCCCTCGTAGAATCCGCGCGGACCCTGGGCGGCGATGGTCGACAGTGTCTGCGCCAAATCGCCCTGCACCAGCCGGTCATTCTCTTGCAGCGGCGTGCCGTCCGGTCGCGAGAAGATTTTCGCCGATGCCGGCCAGCGCGCAAATCGCTTGTGTGCGCCCGGCAAGGTGTCGGCGATGTCGTCGCTGATGACGAAACCGTCGCGCGCGAGCGCGATCGCGGGCTCCAGCAATTGCGCCAGCGTGAACTGGCCGGAGCCGTATTTCTCGAGCGCCAGCGACAGTCCTGCGACCGTGCCGGGCACGCCGATGCCGAGCGCGGAATCGCGCGACTTCGCGATATCGGGCTTGCCGTCGGCGCCGAGGAAGATGTCTGATGTGGTCGCAGCTGGTGAGGTCTCGCGATAGTCGATCGCGACGTCTTCCTTGCGGTCGGCGGAATGGATCACCATGAAGCCGCCGCCGCCGATATTGCCCGCGCGCGGATAGGTCACGGCCATGGCGAAACCGGTCGCGACCGCGGCGTCCACCGCGTTGCCGCCGCTCCGCAGGATGTCTGCGCCGATCTGTGCGGAGATTCTCTCCTGCGCCACCACCATGCCGTGCTCGGCGGCGATGGCGTGAACGGTGCCGAGTGCGGGCGGTTCATAGATGCGGCGCGCATCCTGAGCGCGCGCTGGAAACAGGCTGATACCTAGAAGCGTGAGGGCAGCTACGACTTTTCGTCGTGTCAGGACAAACGACATCATCAAAATTTCGCCGTGTCTTGTTTCTGTCGTGTCTTGCCGTCACTCCACAGCCGTCACGGCAATGCTATACCGTTTGCGCCAAGAGAGGCAAAACTGTTCGTGATAAGGAATGCTGATGACGACGATCGCCTCTGACACCGATATGGCCGATAAGGAGCGGACCTATCCGCCGCGCGTTGCCGTTGTCAGTTGGATCTTCTTCGACTGGGCTGCGCAGCCCTATTTCACCCTGATCACGACGTTCGTCTTCGCGCCCTATTTCGCCACCAGCGTCGCGCCCGACCCTGCGACCGGACAGTCGCTGTGGGGATTTGCGATGGCGGCAGCCGGCATGGTCATCGCCCTGCTGTCGCCGGTGTTAGGCGCCGTTGCGGACGCCGCGGGCCGCCGCAAGCCCTGGATTGCTGCTTTCGGCGCCATACTGGTGCTGGGCTCCTCGGCGCTCTGGATCGGCAAGCCCGGCGATCCCACCATCATCCCGCCGCTGCTTGCGGCCGTGGCACTCGCGAGCGTTGGCGCGGAGTTCGCGACAGTCTTCAACAATGCGATGATGCCGACACTTGTGCCGCCGGAGCGAATCGGCCGCCTCTCCGGCAATGGCTGGGCCACCGGCTATGTCGGCGGCATCATCAGCCTGATCATCGTGCTCGGCTTCCTCGCCGCGAACCCTGAGACGGGGCGCACGCTGCTTGGTTTCAAGCCGCTGTTCGGGCTCGATCCGGCCATGCATGAGGGCGATCGCATCACCGGACCGCTGACGGGACTCTGGTTCATCGTGTTCGTGACGCCGATGTTCCTGTTCACGCCGGACTATCCCGCCAAGCGGCCGGTGCGCGCGGCGCTGCGCGCAGGACTCGCGCAACTGAAGCAATCGCTCGGCGAACTGCCGCGGCAGAAATCGCTCGCGATCTTCCTGCTCGCGAACATGATCTACACCGACGGCCTGGTGTCGCTGTTCGCCTTCGGCGGCATTTATGCCGCCGGCACGTTCGGCTGGCACACGATCCAGATCGGCACCTTCGGCATCATCCTGGCGATCGCCGGTACGTTCGGCGCGTGGCTCGGCGGCAAGCTCGATGATCTCTTGGGACCGAAGCGCGTGATTGCCATCAGCATGCTGATCCTGCTGCTGTCGCTCGCCGCGATCCTGCTGGTCGACAAGGATTCGATCTTGTTCATCAGCGTCGCGCCGCCCGAGCCGGGCGGCGCCCTGTTCGCGGGCGCGGCCGAGCGTGCCTACCTCGTGCTGGGCTGCCTGATCGGCGCCGCTGGCGGCCCGCTCCAGGCCGCCTCGCGCACGCTCCTCATTCGGCTGGCGCCAAAGGACCGCATCGCGCAGTATTTCGGCCTGTTCGCGCTCACCGGAAAGGTGACGTCCTTCATCGGCCCGCTGCTGATCGGCGCAATCACGGCCGGGACCGCGAGCCAAAAAGCCGGCATGGGCGTGCTGGTGGCGTTCTTCGCCGCCGGGCTCGCGCTGTTGACGCGGGTGAGGGAGCCATGATTTCTGCAGTCGTCCCGGCGAAGGCCGGGACGACTCGTGGAGAGTTAATGCCGGAAGTGCCGCGTCCCCGTGAACACCATGGCGATGCCGTGCTCGTCTGCGGCCTTGATCACCTCGTCGTCGCGCACCGAACCGCCGGGCTGCACCACGGCAGTGGCGCCGGCCTCGATGCAGGCAAGCATGCCGTCGGCGAACGGGAAGAACGCATCAGAGGCCACGACCGATCCCTTGGTGAGCGGCTCGGCGAGCTTCAGCTCGTTCGCCGCATCTTGCGCCTTGCGTGCCGCGATCCGCGCTGAATCCACCCGGCTCATCTGGCCCGCGCCGATGCCGACGGTGGCGAGATCCTTGGCGTAGATGATGGTGTTGGACTTGACGTGCTTTGCCACGCGGAAGGCGAACTTCAGGTCGCGCATCTCGGCGTCGGTCGGCGCGCGCTTGGTCACCACCTTGAAGGTCATGTCGTCGACCACGGCGTTGTCGCGGCTCTGCACCAGCAAGCCGCCGGCAACGGTCTTGGCGGTGAGACCCGCCGAACGCGGGTCGGGCAGGCCGCCGGCGAGCAGCAGGCGCAGATTCTTGCGCGCGCCGATGATGGCGATCGCTTCCTCGCTGGCATCGGGTGCGATGATCACCTCGGTGAAGATCTTTGTGATCTCGCGCGCGGTGTCGGCATCGAGCGCGCGGTTCATCGCGATGATGCCGCCAAAGGCGGAGGTCGAGTCGCAGGCCAGCGCCCGGCGATAGGCGGTGACGAGATCAGAGCCTTCCGCGACGCCGCAGGGGTTGGCGTGCTTGACGATGACGCAGGCCGCGGTGCGCTTGGCATCGAACTCGCCGATACACTCATAGGCCGCGTCGGTGTCGTTGATGTTGTTGTAGGAGAGCTCCTTGCCCTGCAGCTGCCGCGCGGTCGAGACGCCCGGCCGCTTGTCGGGCGTCGCATAGAACGCCGCGGTCTGGTGCGGGTTCTCGCCATAGCGCAGGGCCTGGATCAGCTTGCCGCCGAAGGCGCGGTAGTCGGGCGCATCGATCTCGAGCTGCCGGTTGAACCAGTTGGAGATCGCGGCATCATAGGCGCCGGTGCGCGCATAGGCCTTTGCGGCGAGGCGCCGGCGCAGCTTCAACGTGGTCGCACCGTTGTGGGCGGCGAGCTCGTCGAGCACGGCCTGGTAATCCTGCGCCTCGACGACCACGGCGACGTCGTCATTGTTCTTTGCGGCGGCGCGGATCATCGCGGGACCGCCGATGTCGATGTTCTCGATGCACTCTTCGAACCCCGCGCCTTTGTCGACGGTTGCCTCGAACGGATAGAGATTGACGACGAGCAGATCGATCGGCGCGATGCCGTGCGTCTTCATCGCGTCCGCATGTTCCTTGTTGTCGCGGATCGCGAGCAGGCCGCCATGCACCTTCGGATGCAGCGTCTTGACGCGGCCGTCCATCATCTCGGGAAAGCCGGTCAGCTCGGAGACGTCCTTCACCTTGAGGCCGGCGCTCGCAATCGCCTTGGCGGTGCCGCCGGTCGACACCAGCTCGACGCCATGGGCGGCAAGCGCCCTGGCGAACTCGATCAGACCGGTTTTGTCGGAAACGGAAAGCAGGGCGCGGGTAACGCGGCGGGGATGGTCAGTCATCGCATCAGTCATGGGCAAGATCCTCTGTGTCGGGAGTACCTATGCCCAGGCGCGCGGCAGATAAATCCCGCGCTTCCCGATGGTGCTCCATCCAAGGTCGCCAGTCGCGCGAGCGGGTGCTCGGTACCAGCTTTCGGTGCTCTTCACAACGGCTAGATAGGCGTGGGCCGCGCGCGTTTACAGCGGAAGTTCCGGCTCGCGCCGGGCGTTGCGGCGGGCATTGGTGACTTGGGGCGAAGCCGTGGAGCGGACAAAGCTCCAGCGGATCGAGGGGGCCTGGCGCGCGTCCTGCCGGATCACGATCTGCGCGGTGCGGCGCGGGCCGTCCTTGCCGGCCAGGAACACGCTGTCCTCGAGATCGACCTTGTCGTCCAGTGCTTCAAAGGTCCAGACCTCGCGGTTCGGCAGCACGAGCATCACGCCGCGGGCATCCGACAGCCGGCTCGCCTTCACCGCCGGATGCAAATGGAAGCGCAGCGCGAAATCGGTACCCGCGCCCTTCAGGCGTCCGCCCTGCGGCGGCGACAGCGTGTCCTCGCCGTCGAGCCGCGTGCCGTCATTGGCGACCATCACCACGCGCCGGTGGATCACACCGAACTTGGCGAGATAGCCGTCATGCGACGTCGTCAGCAGCGTGCCGTTCTGCACGACCTCGCGATAATTCTCGACCATGGCCGGCCCGCTGGTCACAGGCGCGCCGTGCAGCAGCTTCTTCATCGCCGACAATCCGACGAACTGGCATGATGATGTTTCGTGATAGGTGAGCGTCGAATGCGCCGCGGTGCCGCGCGCGAATGGCCGCCAATTGTCGCGTCCCGTCGTCGGCATGCCGCAATTGGTCACGATGCGGCTCGTGCCCGAGGACAATTCGAACGACAGGCAGCCGGCATGGGCGTCGTGGCTGACATTGGCCGGCGGCGGGGCACCGGTATCCATGATCAGCGTCAACGCTCCGGCATCGAGGCGCTGGAAGCCGGTATGCGGCATGGTCGCCATCGGCGCGCCGTGGGTGTCGTCATAGGCGAGCAGCGTGGCGAGCAGATCCGACGACGTCGCGCTCATGCCGTTGAACAGCGCAAAGTTGCCGTCGCCGTGCCGGAAGAAACGCAGCATGGGCATCATGCGGTCGATCGCGTTCAGCAGCGCCGGCGGTGGCGCGATGTTGCGCGCCGCGAAGGTCTGCCGCAGCGGCAGCAAATCGATCAGGAGCTCGATCAACGCGCCGGGATTGCGGCAGACGTGTCCGCCGTCGGGGAGGATCTGCCGCTGTAATTCATCGGATAGCTTGCGCGACGCGCTGCGGATGTGGCGCGCCTGGTTGGCAAGGCACAACGAGGCGTAGCAGAGCGCGATCAACACTTGCAGCCGCGGCACCCCGTCCGGGATGTCGACCATGGTGAAACGCAGATAGCGGATCTCGCGCGTCAGCGCCCGCAGGTAACGACGATAGAATTTGTTGTCGGTGTCACCAAGCACCAGCGGCGCCTGCGACAGCAGCGAGATCACGCGCCGCGCCAGCACGTCGGCGCGACGAGCCACGGCGCGTCGCTTGTTGGCGGGATTGGAGATCCAGTCCTCGATCAGCGCGCGGGCGTTGGCCCGCGTCAGCGCGGTGTCGGCAGCGCGCAAGTGACGCAGCCAACCGAAGCCGAGCAGGGCGACCTCCCAGTCTTCCGACGGCGGCTCGAGATCGAAGATCGAGCGGCCGTGGCAATTGACGATCTTGCCGGCGAACACGAAGCGCCCGGCATAGATCTCGGCCGCGCGCGTGGCGTCTGCGGTGCGCAGGTCGTGCGGCGCGATGATCAGCCGGTCGGTGCGGCCTGGCCAGAGCCGCGACACCGCCACGGAACCGCCGCTCGCGCGCGCAAGCATGTTCCGCGCGAAGCGGTTCATGACCAGCGTCGAGATGCGTCTGCGTTGAGCGACCGACACGCCTTGCCTTGAAGGGGGAGAGGATTCCTGACGAATCCTTTTAATCCCAAAATCCGCCGGCTGACACCACCTTGAAAGGTGGCGAATCAGCATCAGTGGCGCAAAATCCGGTGCAAAATCAGGATTTAACGAGCCGGGCAGCGAAGAATCCGTCGAGCCCGCCGAGCCTTGGGTCGGCGTTTGGCAGGTGGCTCGGCAGGGTGCGCAGGTCGCCCTCAGTGGTAATGATCTCACTGAGCCCAAAGACCTCGGACGGCTGGATCGGCACGCGGCGCAGCGCCGGCTCGGCGGCCAGCAGCGCGGCGATCGCGTGCTCGCCTTCCTCGGGCTCCAGCGAGCAGGTGCAATAGACCAGCGTTCCACCGGGCTTGAGCAATGAGACGGATTTCAGCAGCAGGCGCTGCTGAAGCGCCGTGAGCGCCGCGATATCGGACTCCTGGCGCAGCCAGGCCACATCGGGATGGCGGCGGATCGTGCCGGTCGAGGTGCAGGGCGCATCGATCAGGATGCCGTCAAAGCCGTGCTGCGGTCCGGCCCATTCCACGGCGTCGGCGACGACGGTTTCGGCCTGTAGCGACAATCGGGCGAGATTTTCGCGCAGCCGTGCCACGCGCGCCGGCGAACGGTCTACCGCGACGACGTTCGCGCCGGCGAGCACCAGTTGGGCCGTCTTGCCGCCGGGAGCGGCGCAGAGATCGGCGACGGATTTGCCGGCGATATCGCCGAACAGCCGGGCCGGCAATGCGGCTGCGGCGTCCTGGACCCACCATTGGCCTTCGCTGAAGCCGGGCAGCATGGTCACCGAGCCGTGCAGCAGCGTGCGCACGGTTCCGGTCGGCAGCACCTCGCCATGCAGGCGGCTCGCCCATTGCGCGACATCCGACTTCATCGTCAGATCGAGCGAGGGCTCGTGGCCGAGCGCAAGCGCCATCTCGCGCGCGGTGGCCTCGCCATAATGCGCGCTCCAGCGCGCAAGCAGCCAGGGCGGCAGATCGAGCGATTGCGTCGCGACTTCCTCCACCAGCGCCTTGCCCTCGCGCGCACAGCGGCGCAGCACGGCGTTGACGAGGCCGGCATAGCGCGCGGCTCGACGATCGGATTGCACCAGGCGGACCGAGAGATCGACGGCCGCGTGATCGGGAACATCCATCCAGAGAATTTGCGCAGCGCCGATCAGGAGCGCGCTTTGCGCGCGCGGCGCCTCGCCGGGGATGCCCTTGTCGAGCAGACGCGACAGCACGTGGCCGAGCGTGCCGAGCCGACGCAGGACGGTTGCCACCATGCGCCGCATCAGCGCGCGGTCGCGATCGGCGAGCGTCTTCAGCCCGGGATGGGCGCCGCCACCGTCGAGCTGGTCGTCCAGCGTACGGTGCTTATGCAGGACACCGTCGACGATGTCGGCGGCGATCCGCCGCGCCGCAAGACCAGGCACTTCGGAGGGTGGAGCAAAACGTTGAGATGGCATGCGGTGGTAAGGTTCTGAGCGAGCGGCAGTTCCGCCGGTATGGGCGCATGCCTGAAGAAGCGCATCTGTGGCACGCGAATATGCCAAATGTAAGAATCGGCTCTGGTTTTTTCAGCCCTGCATGTCGATCTCTGCCCTATGCGCGGCGTTTTTTCCGATCGCGCGCGGCGCGTCCCTGGGCTAGGAAGCCAGAGATGAACGACACTCCGTCCAGCCCTCCCCAGCGCAAGCCGCTGACGCCGGCCGCGCAGCGCGCGCTGGCGGAAGCCGAGGCACGCCGGCAGGCCGCCGCGGCCAATGCCGAAGCCGCACCAAAAGAATTGCAGGGGCCGAAGGGTCCCGAGCCCACGCGCTATGGCGACTGGGAGCGCAAGGGCATCGCCTCGGATTTCTGAGACCGGGTGGTCTCTTGCAGGCTCGCCCGACTCAGCCCTAGCGTCGGCTGATGTCTCCCCGCGACCGAATCAATCCGTATCGGCCCTCGTTCAGTGGCGCACCGTTTGGCCGCCGCTTCGCGGGCTTGCTGCCGTGGATGTTCGTGGTCGTTGTCATAACCGCGGTCGTGCTCATCTACCGGCATGGCACCAACTGGCCCGTGCCGCATGCCGGTGACGAACGGGCGCAGGACGCCGAGATCATCCTGCAGCAGGCAGGCAATCCCGACATTCGCCAGTCGGTTGATGTCATCCGCACCATCGACGGCGACACATTTCTCGCACGCGTGCATCAGCGCGACGGGCGGGATCTCGTCGCACGGGTTCGCCTGCGCGGCATCGATGCGCCCGAAATGAAGGCGTCCTGTCGGGAAGAGTTGGACAAGGCCGAAGCTGCCACCGATGCGCTACGCCATCTGCTCGGCCAGGGCGGCATTGTGATCTACAATCTTGGCCCAGAGAAATACGGGCGCATTCTCGCCGATGTTGCCACCAAGCGCACGCCCAACGTCTCGGCCGCGCTGCTCGCGGGCGGTTATGCGCGCAGCTACAATGGCGGTCATCGCGAGGGCTGGTGCGCGCGCAGCTGGCGCTTCTGGCAATGAAAAAAGCCGCGTCAAGACGCGGCTTTTCGTCTTGAATCGGTTGGTTCTCAGCGCGTGACGACCACCGTCGTACCGACGGAGACGCGGCTGTAGAGATCGCTGATGTCGTCGTTGAGCATGCGGATGCAGCCATAGGAGACGAAGCCGCCGACCGAGCCCGGTACGTTGGTGCCGTGGATGGCGTATTCACCGCCGGCCAGCGTCATCGCCGCGACGCCCATCGGATTGCGCGGCGAGCCGCCCGGGATCACGTCGGGCATGTTCGGCTTGTCACGCTTCACTTCGGCCGGAGGCGACCATGCCGGGTTGCGGTACTTGCCGTCGATGCGGGTGGTGCCGGCCCACTGCTTGCCGGACTTGCCGACGCCGACCGGGTAGCGCATGGCGTGCTCGCCATCGAGGATGAGATAGAGCCGGCGCTCGTTGGTTTTGACCACGATGGTGCCCGGCGAATATTCGCCACCGTGCAGCCCCACCATTTCCGGCCGTGCCTCGGCCGCCGTCGACATCAATATCCCTGCCCCGATGGTGGCGGCGAGCGCCACCGCAATCCTCATCGACATCACTTGCTTCCTTATCCGTTGCCCCGAACGGGTCGTCCAAAAAATGCACGCAAAACCCGGAAATCGCCCGCTCGCCCACGCATTCTTAACCGCGCGCGTTAACCGGATGGTTTCCACGCGCCGCGCCTTGGGTCCAGCCAGCACGGGGAACAAAGGAAAAGTTCGAATTAAAGTAAATGACCGGAAAACAACACTCGGCGGGAAACATACGGCCGCGCCGGCGCGCGCCCTGACAAGTGCGTGAGGGTGTTGGGTTTTGCCGGAATCAAATGGCTTCGGACTGGAAGCAGTCGCGTGTCTCCCGGACGCGGCGCGGCATGGAATGACGCGACGCAGAGCCGGGACCCAGTGTTGGGGATGGATAGGCCCCGGCTCTGCAGCGCACCGCTGAAGAAGCGCTGCGCTGCGTCCGGGGCACGAGAGCGTTCTTACGCCGAGGTCTGCTTCTTGTTCTGGCGGTTCTTGACGAGGTCGTCGACCACGGCCGGATCGGCGAGCGTCGAGGTGTCGCCGAGGCTGCCCGGCTCGTCCTCGGCGATCTTGCGCAGGATGCGGCGCATGATCTTGCCGGACCGCGTCTTGGGCAGGCCGGGCGCGAACTGGATCTGGTCGGGTGAGGCGATCGGGCCGATCTCCTTGCGCACCCAGGTCACGAGCTCTTTGCGCAGGTCCTCGGTCGGCTCGACGCCGGCCATCAGGGTGACATAGGCGTAGATGCCCTGGCCCTTGATGTCGTGCGGGAAGCC
>NZ_JBBIAM010000040.1:0-77008 GCF_054185185.1 Bradyrhizobium sp. UFLA05-153 | reverse complement strand
AGCCATATACGCCGAGAACAAATGGCAAGGCCGAGCGCTTCATTCAGACAGCGCTTCGGGAATGGGCCTATGCCCGAGCCTATCCGACCTCAGATCGGCGCGCCCAGGAGCTGCCAATCTGGCTGCATCAATACAACTGGCACCGACCCCATGGGGGTATAAAATCTCAAACACCAATCAGCCGACTCGGTCTAACCGAGGACAACCTCTTGAGGCTCCACACTTAGGCGACGAGTTGCTTCACCGCAGCCGAGATCATCACGAGCCCGCCCGTGATCACCGCAACGTCGAGGATCGCGGCGTGGATATGCACCGGCATCCGCTCGACAAAGGCCTTTGCCAGGAACGCGCCCGGCACTGCCATCCCGCCGATCAGAAGCGCGAACGCCAGCACCTGCGCGGTCACAGCGCCAGCGAGGCCGAACACCGAGATCTTGATGAGGCCGGTACCGAGCGAGATCCTCGCGTCGGTGGCGATCACCGCCGCGCCTTCGAGGCCCGCGGCCATCAGCAGCGAGAGCAGGATCACGCCAGAGCCCGAGGTGCCGCCGACCAGCACGCCATAACCGACCGACCCTGCTGCAAGACCCGTATTGCCGATCTTGACCTGGCGGCGGCGTAGCACGCGGCGCAGCGGCACACTCAGGATCAGCATGGTGCCGATCACCAGCGCCGCGCCGGCATTGGTGAGGCGCGTGTAGCCGTAGGCACCGAGCGCCGTCGTCAGCGCCGCGCAGGCGAGCACGACGAGCGCGCGGCGGCGATCCGCATAGCTGACATAGGCAATGGCGCGGCTGAGATTGGTGAAGATCGCGGAGATCGCGATGATCGGCACCACGGGCTCGGCGCCGACCATCGGCACCAGCGCCAGCGGCATCAGCGCGCCGGTGCCGTAACCTGCAAGCCCACCGATGATCGAAGCAAACAACGCCATCAACGCGACCAGCAGAAGCTGCAGAAGCGAGATATCGGCGAAGGCTGATACGATGGTCAGATTCTCTGATCGCGGCTGACGCGTGCCGCAGCTTGATCGGCGATGGAAGCGAGCGCCGCCTCCTCTAGGGGAAAATCCGCGGCAAGCCAAGCGTCCTCAGCGAGCGTCAACACACGTCCGAGCGCGGGGCCTTCCGCCATGCCGCGCGCGATGAAGTCGGCGGCTTTCAGCGGGAAGTTCGGCGGTGTCCAGCGTTGCGGCAGCTCGGCGAGCTCGCGCCAGCGCGCCGAATTCACCTCGCCGGCGTCCCTCGCCCAGGCCAGCAACACGCGATCGTGATAGCGCTCGGCGCCTAAGCGATAGAGCAGCCGCCGCGCATTGGACTCGTCCTTGTTGGCGAAGTTGGCGAACCGCCACCAGCGGTGCCCCATCGAATCCAGCGCCTTGGCCTCGGCATTGCTGAGCCGGAGCCGCGACGCGACGCGCTTGGCGTCCTCGGTGACGGCGACGGTCAACCCGGCGAGACGCCGGGTCGCGCTCGCCGGCAGGCCGAGCTCGTGCTCGATCGCAATCATCCTCGCCAGCGGGCCGGTATAGGCGACGCCGCCGATCAGCGACTGCAGGAGGCCCCCGTCGGCCATGGCGAGCGCCGCGGCCGCAGCACCGCCGGCGACCAGCAGCTTGAGTATTTCCATGCGCACCCGCTCGGCCGAGAGACCGGCAAGCCCGGCGCGGCCGCGGATGCAGGCGAGATAGCCGTCGCGGTCCGGCTCACCGGCGCCGAAGGCGGCGTGGATGCGGAAGAAGCGCAGGATGCGCAAGTAATCTTCCGCGATGCGCTGGTCGGGATCGCCGATGAAGCGCACGCGCCGCGCGGCGACGTCGGCAAGCCCGCCGACATAGTCGTGCACCACGCCGTGTCCGTCGACCGACAGCCCGTTCATGGTGAAGTCGCGCCGCTCGGCGTCCCTCACCCAGTCGCGGCCGAACGCGACCTTGGCCTTGCGGCCGAAGGTCTCGGTGTCCTCGCGCAGCGTGGTGACTTCATAGGGGTGCCCGTCGATGACCAGGGTGATGGTACCGTGGTCGATGCCGGTCGGCACGCTCTTGATGCCGGCGCTCTTTGCACGCCGCATCACCTCCTCCGGCAGTGCGGTGGTCGCGATATCCATGTCGCCCGGCCGCAAGCCGAGCAGTGCGTTGCGCACGGCGCCGCCGACCACGCGCGCCTCCTCGCCGTCCGCGTTCAACAGTTGCAGGACGCGCGCGGTCCCGCCGGAGGTCAGCCAGGAAGCATCGGCAAGCAGCGGCTCCGCGCTCATCGGCCCGCCCCTATTTCTCGACGCCCGGCACGAGCCTGCCGTTCTCGACATGCGCGGGGACGTAGGTCGAGTTCGGCGATGCGCCGGTGAAATGCGCAAGGCCCACCAGGCTGGCGATCACCAGCACCAGCGCGACCAGCCCGAGGCGGGCGATGGTATAGACCGGCCAGGACGACTGCACGAACAGGCCGGAGCGCGTCGCGACCAGGAACAGGGCATAGACCGCGAAGGGAACGAGGAAGATTCCGATCTCGGTCAGCGCCGGCCGGATCATGGCAAATAGATCCGCTCATACAACACACGCAATATGCCGGCGGTCGCGCCCCAGATGTACCGCTCCGCGAACGGCATCGCGTAATAGAAGCGCTCCATGCCGCGGAATTCCTTGCTGTGCACCTGGTGGTTCGCCGGATTCATCAGGAAGGATAGCGGCACCTCGAAGGCGTCATCAACCTCGGAATGGTTGATCACAAGCTCAAATCCAGGCCGGATCCTTGCAACCGTCGGCAGGATGCGGAAGCCGAAGGCGGTGCCGTAGAGATCGAGATAGCCGACCGGCTCGACGAAGTCACGCAACAGCCCGACCTCTTCCTCGGCCTCGCGCAACGCCGCATCGCGCGGCGAGGCGTCGATCGCGTCGATCTTGCCGCCGGGAAAGGCGATCTGCCCGGCGTGGTCGTTCAGATGCGCCGAGCGCTGCGTCAGCAGCACGGTCGGCTCGGGCCGATCGACGACCGGGATCAGGACCGCCGCGGGGCGGACCGGCTGCTCGCGCGCAACGATCTCGAGCATCTTGTCGGTGCCGGGATCACCCGACATCGGCACGATGTTGGGATCATAGAGGGCCGGCGGCACGTCGAAGGTCAGCCGCGCCTTGGAGCGGGAGAAAAAATCCGCCGCGCCCAACCGGGCAGGTTCGTCCTTCGGTAGCGGCTTGGTCAAAGCGCGGCCCTCACCTGCTCAGCATCCGCCATGGCGAAGAATTCGCCGGCCGACTCGACACCGAACATTGGCTGGCCATCGACCACCCGCTCCTCGCCCATGTCAACCAGATCGTAATAGAGCGCGCGTGTCACCTTGGCCCAAAGGTCAGAGCGCACGTGCAGATAGGGTGTCAGCCCGCCGTCGGCCGCCTGCTCGAAGCGCAAGCGATGCGCAGCATCGCACCTCACCCAGTCGTCGACATTGGTGCGGAAGCTCAGCACGCGATGGTTGCCCTCGCCTTCCGTCAGCATCTCGACCGCCATGAACGGCGCGTCATCGACGCGAATCCCGACCTTCTCGACAGGCGTGACGAGAAAGTGCTTGTCCCCTTCGCGTTTCAGGATCGTCGAGAACAGGCGCACCAGCGCCGGGCGGCCGATTGGCGTGCCCATGTAGAACCATGTACCGTCGGAGGCGATTCGAATGTCGAGATCGCCGCAAAACGGTGGATTCCACAGATGCACCGGAGGCAGCCCTTTTTGGGCAGCGCCGGCGTTCTTGGCGGCGGCGGTCAGCCCGTCAAGACCCCGATTGGTGCTCTGCCCTTGGTTCGCCATGGTTTGCCCTGACTTTGTCTTTGGCACGATTGGTGCAGGTCTACGTTGTACCTCGGTGAGCGGTTCCACACCGGAATCATCCGG
This sequence comes from Bradyrhizobium sp. UFLA05-153, assembly GCF_054185185.1. NCBI lineage: Bacteria > Pseudomonadati > Pseudomonadota > Alphaproteobacteria > Hyphomicrobiales > Nitrobacteraceae > Bradyrhizobium > Bradyrhizobium sp. UFLA05-153. The sequence goes on along the minus strand of NZ_JBBIAM010000040.1, from coordinate 73,127 downwards.
TGTGCAAGGTCGCCACTTCGTGATGCCGTACATATCCCGAAGCCGATAAGGTGGGGATAGGTTAATTCAGCGAATACAGAGCCTTCCTGCAAGTCTAGCATGGGGGCCATGAGCTGACATGACGACGCAAGCAGGCCGCGTAAGAGGCTTAAGGAGCTGACGGATGGCGGAAAGTGTCGAAAAACTCGAGGACGTGATCGTCCGCTCGGCAGAGCAGGTGTCGGGGCAGATTCGCGCCGCCAAGGACGCGATAGCAACCGTCATCTTCGGCCAGGACCGCGTGATCGAGAACACGCTGGTGACGATCCTCTCCGGCGGTCACGCGCTGCTGATCGGCGTTCCGGGTCTCGCCAAGACCAAGCTCGTCGAGACGCTCGGCGTCACGCTGGGTCTCGATGCCAAGCGCATCCAGTTCACGCCCGACCTGATGCCATCGGACATTCTCGGCGCCGAAGTGCTCGACGAGAGCACCGCCGGAAAGCGCTCGTTCCGCTTCATCGCCGGCCCGGTCTTCGCGCAGCTCCTGATGGCCGACGAAATCAACCGCGCCAGCCCGCGCACGCAGTCCGCGCTCCTGCAAGCGATGCAGGAGCAGCACATCACGGTAGCCGGCGCGCGTCATGACCTGCCGAAACCGTTCCATGTGCTCGCGACCCAAAACCCGCTGGAGCAGGAAGGCACCTATCCGCTGCCGGAAGCGCAGCTCGACCGCTTCCTGATGGAAATCGACGTCGACTATCCCGATCGCGACGCCGAGCGGCGCATCCTGTTCGAAACCACCGGCGCCGAAGAGACGCTGGCAAAGGGATCGATGACGGCGGATGCGCTGATCACGGCCCAGCGGCTGGTGCGGCGGCTGCCGGTCGGCGATTCCGTGGTGGAGGCCATCCTGTCGCTGGTGCGCTCGGCGCGTCCCGGCCCCGACGGTGGCGAAACCGGCAAGCTGATTGCCTGGGGACCCGGTCCCCGCGCCAGCCAGTCGCTGATGCTGGCGGTGCGCGCACGTGCGCTGCTCGACGGCCGCCTCGCGCCGTCGATCGACGACGTGCTCGACCTCGCCGAGCCGGTGCTGAAGCACCGCATGGCACTGACGTTCCAGGCGCGCGCCGAAGGCCGCACGATTCCGGACGTGATCCGGCAATTGAAGACACGGATCGGTTGATGGCCGCAGACAACGGGCACACGGCGAGGGAGATCATTGCGATCCGACGTGCCGATGGCGAAAGCCGTACGCTCGCCGCTTCGCTGCCGCGCCTGGTGTTAGAGGCCCGTCGCATTGCCGCCAACGTCATCCACGGCCTGCATGGCCGCCGTCGCGCCGGCTCGGGCGAAAGTTTCTGGCAGTATCGCCGCTTCGTCTCCGGCGAGCCGTCGCAGAACGTCGATTGGCGCCGCTCGGCGCGTGACGACCATCTCTATGTCCGCGAGCAGGAATGGGAGGCCGCGCACACGGTATGGATCTGGCCCGACCGCTCGCCTTCGATGGCATTTGCATCAAGGAACGCACGCGACTCCAAGCTCGAGCGCACGCTGATCGTGGCATTCGCGCTGGCCGAGCTGCTCGTCTCCGGCGGCGAACGCGTCGGCATTCCCGGCCTGATGGCGCCGACCGCGAGCCGCAGCATCATCGACAAGATGGCGCAGGCGATGCTGCATGACGACGCCGAGCGGCCGAGCCTGCCGCCGTCCTTCGTGCCCTCGGCACTCGCCGAGACTGTCGTGCTGTCCGATTTCTGGTCGCCGATCGCGGAGATCAGGAGCACGCTCGCGGCGCTCTCCGGCTCCGGCGCCCATGGCACGCTGGTGCAGATCGTCGATCCCGCCGAGGAGACCTTCCCCTATTCCGGCCGCGTCGAATTCGTCGAGCCCGAGGGCTTTGGCGAGATCACGGCGGGGCGCGCCGAAAGCTGGGCCCAGGATTACACCGCGCGGCTCGCGCTGCATCGCGACCAGATCCGCGACGAGACCAACAAGCTCGACTGGCTGTTCGCCACCCACGTCACCGATCGCTCCGCCGCCGAACTGCTGCTGTTCCTGCATGCCGGCATGCAGGTGAGCAAGTCGGGCGCGCGCTCGACCACCGTCAAAGCGGGACCAGCCGCATGATCGGAAGCCTGCCGCTCGCCTTCACCGAACCGCTGCTCCTGATCGGGCTCGTCAGCCTGCCGGTGCTGTGGTGGCTGCTGCGCGTGATGCCGCCGCGGCCGCGCCGCATCGAATTCCCGCCGACGCGCCTGCTGTTCGACATCGCGCCGAAGGAAGAGACGCCCTCGCGCACGCCCTGGTGGCTCACCGCGCTGCGCCTGCTCGCCGCGGCGCTGGTGATTTTCGCCGCCGCCGGCCCGATCTGGAATCCGCAGACTGGGCTAGCCGGCAGCAAGGCGCCGCTGATGATCCTGTTCGACGACGGCTGGAGCGCGGCCTCGAACTGGGACACGCGGATCAAGGCAGCCGACGAGCTGATCGCGAATGCCGACAGCAACCGCCGCGCCATCGCGCTGGTGCCGCTCTCGGAGCCGAACCGCGACATCACGTTGATGCAGGCCGGGGCGGCGCGCGTTGCGCTGCGGCAACTCGCACCAAAACCCTATTCCATCGAGCGTGTTGAAACTCTCACCGCGATTGATCGTTTCCTCAAGGCAACCGGCGATTGCGAGATCGCCTGGCTCTCGGACGGTGTCGATACGGGCCGCGGTGAGGAGTTCCTGCAAGGCCTGACGAAGACGATCGGAGACCGCAGCTTGACGGTGTTTGAAGGCGGCACGCCCTCCCCGCTGGCGCTGGTCGCCGCCGAGAATGCGGCCGCCAAGATGGTCGTGAAGGTGCTGCGCACCGACAGCGGCATTGCCGCCGGCACCGTGCGCGCACTGGACCAGAAGGGCTCGCCGATCGGCGAAGCCCGCTACGCATTCGCTCCGCAGGACAAAGAGACCGAGGCATCGTTCGATCTGCCGGTCGAGCTGCGCAACGACATCACCCGGCTCGAAATCTCCGGCGAGCGCTCCGCGGGCGCCGTGCAACTGCTCGACAAGCGCTGGCGGCGCCGCGCCATCGGCATCGTCTCCGGCGCAACCAGCGAGACCGCGCAGCCGCTGCTGGCTCCGACCTTCTATCTCACCCGCGCGCTGGCGCCGTTCGCCGACGTCCGCCTCGCCGACAAGGGCGCGCCGCAACAGGGCATCGCGCAATTCCTCGACCAGAAGCTGCCGATGATCATCCTGGCCGATGTCGGCACCATCGCGCCCGAAATCCGCGAGCGCCTCAACGCCTGGGTCGACCAGGGCGGCGTGCTGGTGCGCTTCGCAGGTCCCCGCCTCGCGCAGGCCGAGGATGACCTCGTGCCGGTGAAGCTGCGCAAGGGCGGCCGGACTCTCGGCGGCAGCCTGACCTGGGAGAAGCCGCAGCATCTCGCCGCCTTCACCGCGGACGGTCCGTTCGCCGGCGTCCCCGTCCCCAAAGATGTCACCGTGAGCCGCCAGGTGCTCGCAGAGCCGGATGCAGTGCTCGCGACCAAGAGCTGGGCCTCGCTCGAAGACGGCACGCCGCTCGTCACCGGAGAGCATCGCGGCAAGGGTCTGGTCAGCCTGTTTCATGTCTCGGCCGACATGCGCTGGTCGGACCTGCCGATGTCGGGCACCTTTGTCGACATGCTGAGGCGGATCGTCGACATGTCCGGCTACACCTCCAAGCCCGGCCCCGGCGTCGCCGGTGAGGCCAGCACCGAGACGGTGGCGCCGCTGCACATCCTCGACGGTTTTGGCGCCTTCGGTCCGCCGCCCGCCACCGCAAAGCCGCTGTCGGCCGATTATCGCGACCGCGCGACATCAGATCATCCGCCCGGCTTCTATGGCCCGGCCGAGGGACCACTGGCCGTGAACACGCTCGCCGCCGCCGACCGCATCGCCCCGCTCAACACCGCGAGCCTGCGCGCGCGGCACGCGACCTACACCAACGCCGAGCCGCGCGATTTGCGCGGCTGGCTGCTCTCGACCTCGCTGGCGCTGTTCCTGATCGACGCCATCATCGTCGCGCTGCTCGGCGGCGGCCTCGCCGCGCTCCTGCGCCGGCGCGCGGCGCCCGCCGTGCTCGCGATCGGACTGGTGCTCGCCAGCCTCGCCTCGCCTGCACCATCGCGCGCCGACAGCCCTGCCGACGATTTTGCGATGAAAGCGGTGTCGCAGACTCGCCTGGCCTATGTCGTGACTGGCAATGCCGACGTCGATTCCATCGTCAAAGCCGGCATGTCCGGGCTGACGCTGTTCCTGGCGCAACGCACCGCGCTCGAGGCCGGCGATCCCGTCGGCGTCGATCCGGCGCGTGATGAGCTCGCCTTCTTCCCGCTGATCTACTGGCCGATCGTGCCGGGCGCGCCAAAACCGCCGCAGGACGCCATCAACAAGATCGACGCCTACATGAAGCAGGGCGGCACCGTGATCTTCGACACCCGCGACGCGGTCGAGGCGCCGCCCGGCGACAACGGCGCCTCGCAGACGCCGGGCATGCAGGCGCTGCGCGAGATCCTCTCCTCGCTCGACGTGCCCGAGCTCGAGCCGGTGCCGCGCGAGCACGTGCTGACCAAGACGTTCTATCTGCTGCGCGACTTCCCCGGCCGCTTCAACACCGGCCAGACCTGGGTCGAGACCCTGCCGCGCGAGGAAGAGGACGAGAGCGCGCAGCGTCCAGCGCGCGGCGGCGACGGCGTCTCGCCGATCATCATCACCTCGAACGATCTTGCCGGCGCCTGGGCAATCCGTCCCGACGGCCAGCCGATGCTGCCGCTGACCCAGAGCGAGCCGCGCCAGCGCGAATTCGCCTTCCGCGCCGGCGTCAACATCGTGATGTACACGCTGACCGGCAACTACAAGGCCGACCAGGTGCACGCGCCGGCGCTGATCGAGCGGCTCGGGCAATAGGAGCGACATGAATACATGAATTACGGCATCGCGTTCACGCCGCTTGTTCCCACGATCGTCTTGTGGATCGCGCTTGCCGCGATCGTGGTCATCGCTATTTTCCTGCTGCTTGCGCGCGCACGAGGCGCGGCGGTGCGCGTCGCCGCGCTGGCGCTGTTCCTGCTTGCGCTCGCAAACCCCTCCTTCACCCGCGAGGACCGCGATCCCCTCACCTCGGTCGCCGCCGTCGTCGTTGACAAGAGCCCGAGCCAGAACTTTGGCAATCGCACCAAGGAAGCCGCCCAGGCGCAGGAGGCGCTGGTCGACAGCCTGAAGCGGATCAAGGGACTCGAGGTGCGCGTCGTCGAGGCTGGACAGGCCGACGGCGAGACCGACGGCACAAAACTGTTTGGCGCGCTCACCTCCGCGCTCTCCGACGTGCCGGTCGATCGCGTCGCCGGCGCGTTCCTGATCACCGACGGCCGGGTGCATGACATCCCGGCGAATGCCGCCGCGATCGGCTTCCAGGCGCCGGTGCATGCGCTGATCACCGGGCAGAAGAACGAGCGCGACCGCCGCATCGCAATCGCCGCCGCACCGCGCTTCGGCATCGTGGGCCAGACCCAGACCATCACCTACCGTCTCGACGACCAGGGGGTGACTGGCGAACGCGCCAAGGTCACCATCCGCCGTGACGGCGAGACGATCAGTGAGCGCACGCTGTCGAGCGGCCAGACCGCAAGCGTCGACGTCGACATCAAGCATGCCGGTCCGAACATCGTCGAGATCGAGGCCTCGCCGCTCGAGAAGGAGCTGACGCCGGTCAACAACCGCGCCGTGGTGGCGATCGACGGCGTGCGCGACAAGCTGCGCGTGCTGCTGGTCTCCGGTGAGCCGCATTCCGGCGAGCGTACCTGGCGCAACCTGCTCAAGTCCGACGCCAGCGTCGATCTCGTGCATTTCACCATCCTGCGCCCGCCGGAGAAGCAGGACGGCACGCCGATCAACGAATTGTCGCTGATCGCGTTTCCGACCCGCGAATTGTTCCAGCAGAAGATCAACGAATTCCAGTTGATCATCTTCGATCGCTATGCCCGCCAGGGCGTGCTGCCGATCGCCTATTTCGACAACATCGCGCGCTATGTGCGCTCGGGCGGCGCGGTGCTGGTCTCGGCCGGTCCCGACTACGCCTCCAACACCAGCATCTGGCGCACGCCCCTGGATTCGGTGCTGCCGGCCGAGCCGGTCGGCGTCACCGAGAAGCCGTTCTATGCGCACCTCTCAGACACCGGCAAACGCCATCCCGTGACGCGCGGCCTCGAAGGCTCGGCGAGCGAGCCGCCGCATTGGGCCCGATTCTTCCGTACCGTCGACACCAGGAATGCGACCGGCTCGCCGGTGATGACCGGCGCCGACGGCAAGCCGCTGCTGTTCCTGTCGCGCTTCGGCGAGGGCCGCGTCGCGCTGCTGCTCTCCGACCACATCTGGCTGTGGGCGCGCGGCTATGAGGGTGGCGGCCCGCATCTCGACCTGCTGCGGCGGATGTCGCACTGGCTGATGAAGCAGCCGGATCTCGACGAGGAAGCGCTGCGCCTTCAGGTGCAGGGCAAGGATCTCGTCGTGGTGCGCCAGACCATGTCCGACAGCGTGCAGCCGGTGACAGTGACCTCGCCCTCCGGCGTGACGCGCGATCTCACGCTCAACGCTGGCGACCCCGGCGAATGGCGCGCCAGCCTGCCGGCCGGCGAGCTAGGTCTCTGGCAGGCCACCGACGGCACCCTGAAGGCGCTGATCAATGTCGGTCCAACCAATCCGAAGGAATTTTCGGAGGTCACCTCGACCGCCGAGACGTTGAAGCCGCTGACGCAGGCAACCGGCGGCGATGCCGTGCGCGTCGTCGACGGATCGAGCGTCGATCTGCCGCGTGTCGTGCCGGTTCGCTCGGCTAGCGTCTTCCACGGCGACGGCTGGATGGGGGTCAGGATGCGCGATGCCAGCGTGGTGAAAGGCGTCGGCGTGCTGCCGATCTTCGCCGGGCTGATCGGGCTGCTGCTCCTGCTCGGTGCGTTCGCCGCGACCTGGGTGCGCGAAGGGCGCTGAGCCCCACGAATTCCGTTGCATGAAGATCACATCGGGAGGCCGGCCACAGCGGCCGCGCCTCCCGCAGTTGACATGCGCGCCACGATCCTGCGATGTTACATTGTAACATCGTGATGGCCGGGGGATTGGCCGCCGCGATGCGGGGGTGCGTTTTCGAATGAAGTGGTTCCGCTCGAACGTCAGGCATGGCGCCCGGCTCGCGATCTTCGCGATGCTGATGCAGCTCGCGCTGACCTTCGGCCACAGCCACTGGTTCGCGCAGGCTGCCCCCCTGCTCCAGTCGTCGCAACAGGCGGGCGGCATCGCGTCCGTCGATCGTGCAGCACTGCAGAAGCAGTCGCCGGCCAACCCCGACCACGACCAGCAGGGCGACGACAATTGCGCCATCTGCGCCGTCGTCTCGATGGCGAGCACGGTCGTGTTCGCGACGCCGCCGCTGCTGCATCTGCCGCAGGCGGTCGAATTCCTCTACCGCACCACCGACGCCGAATTCATCCATCTGAAGTCGGCCGGCCACGCGTTCCAGCCGCGCGCCCCACCCGCTTCCTGATCTCCGTCGATTGAACCGCCCAACGGGCTGCCGCCGTCGTGCGCGCAAGCCTCCGTCGGGCTTTCGAAAATTGATCCGCCGCGTGTCGGCGGCAGGCGCTCGTTGTCGAAGCCGGATTTCGGCCGCGCCTGATCGGAATCAGGACGATGTTGGTATCCTCAGGACCCCGCTTGGCGGGCGCAGGCGTAGCCACGCTCACGCTTTTCTATCTCAACAGCACCGCCATGGCGCAGACCGCCGCGCCGAGCGCCGCCACGACCTTGCCCAGCGTTGAGGTCACTGCCCCCCCGCGCGTGCATCCGTCGCGTCCACCGAAGGTTCGCACCGTACGAAAGCGTCTCCAGGCGCCGGAAACGCCGCCGTCGACCGAGGCGCAGACCGTGGCTGGCCAGAATGCGAAGTTCGACCAGACCCGCGACAACGTCGTCGCCCCCATCGGCGCCACCTCGCACACGATGAACCGCCAGGCGATCGAGGCGCTGCCCCAGGGCAACAACGCGACGCTGGACAAGGTGCTGCTGCAATTCCCAGGAGTGACCCAGGATTCGGCGGCCAGCGGCGAGTTGCACGTGCGCAACGAGCACGCCAATTTGCAGTACCGCATCAACGGCGTCATGCTCCCCGACGGCGTCGGCGCATTCGGGCAGATCCTCGATACCGGGATTGTCGGCAGCATGAGCCTCCTCACCGGCGCATTGCCCGCGCAGTACGGCTTCCGCACCGCCGGCGTGCTCGACATCCAGACCAAGGCGGACGCCTTCAACAATTCCGGCGTCGTCGGCGTCTATGGCGGCAGCAACGGCACGATCTCGACGAACGTCGAATATGGCGGGACCGCCGGGCAGACGCAGTATTTCGTCTCGGGCCGCTTCCTCCAGAACAATCTCGGCATCGAGAATCCGACGGCATCTGTGAACGCGATCCATGACCGCACCAATCAGGAGAAGGGATTCCTCTATCTGTCGACGGTGCTCGATCCCACCAGCCGTCTGACCTTCATGAGCGGCGTGTCGAACGCGACGTTCCAGATCCCGAACAATCCCGGACAGACGCCGAACTTCACGGCATTCGGCGTGTCCAACTTCGACTCGTCGAAGCTCAACGAGCACCAGAACGAGTTCAACCAGTTCAACGTCGCTGCCTACCAGAAGTCAGTCGGCGAATGGGACACCCAGATCGCCTATTTCAACCGTTACAGCCAGTTGCACTTCTACCCCGACCCGATCGGCGATCTCGTCTTCAACGGCGTGTCCTCCGACGTCTACCGGCAGAGCCTCGTCAACGGCATCCAGCAGGACACCGCCTGGCGCGTCGGCTATGCCCACACGCTGCGCTTCGGCTTCAGCGTCAGCGCGGAGCGGACATTGGTCAACAACGGCTCGACCGTGCTGCCGCTGGCCGACCCGACCGATCCCACCGCAGGCACGATCGATGCGCCGTTCTCGATCTTCGATTCCAATGCCAAGACCGGCTGGTTGATCGGGACCTATCTCCAGGACGAGTGGCGGATCACCAACAATCTGACCCTGAACGCCGGATTGCGTTTCGACCAGATATACCAGTATGTGAACGCCAACCAGCTCAGCCCTCGCGTCAGCCTGACATGGAAGCCGTTCGACGGCACCACGTTCCATGCCGGCTATGCGCGCAACTTCACTCCGCCGTCGCAGGTGATCGCCTCGCCCACCAATCTTGCGCTGGTGACGCCGCCCAACGTGCCTGCGAACACGCTGACGCCGGAGGTTCCGGTCAGCAGTCCGGTCTTGCCGGAGCGGTCACACGTGTTCGACGTCGGCGTGGTGCAGAAGATCTATCCGATCCCGGGCCTCGAGGTCGGGGTCGACGGCTACTACAAGATCGCGCGCAATCTGCTCGACGACGGCCAGTTCGGCGCGGCCTATGTGCTGAACGGCTTCAACTATGATCGCGGCGAGAACATCGGCCTCGAGGTCAAGTCGACCTATCACAATGGCAATTTCAACGCTTATGCCAATCTCGCCTGGGCCAGGCAGATCGCGACCAACATCGTCTCGAACCAGTACCTGTTCGGCCAGGACGAGCTCAACTACATCGCGACCCACTATGTCTACACCGACCACGCGCAGACGCTGACGGCCTCGGCGGGCGCGTCCTATCTGTGGGAGGGCACGCGCTACAGCGTGTCGATGATCTATGGCAGCGGCCTGCGCGCGGGCTTTGCCAACACCGATCACCTGCCCGCCTACACGCAGGTGAACCTCGGCCTGTCGCACGACTTCAACATCGTGGCGCCGAACAAGCCGACGACGGTGCGCTTCGACGTGGTGAACCTGTTCGACACGATCTACCAGATCCGAGACGGCACCGGCATCGGCGTGTTCGCGCCGCAATACGGGCCGCGACGCGGCTTCTATGTCGGCGTCTCGCAGCGGTTCTAGGCGCGCTTCCTGCTCCCGTCGGGGCCGGCCGGCCCCGACGCTTGCGGACGCTTCGTGGCATGCCCACGAGCACCGTCCGCCTGCCGCATCGTTCAACCCCGAATGACCATGCGATGAACCTTCGAACGGTCATGCTTCAGAGCGAAAACAGATAGAAGCAACCGGTCCCTGCATGCCCTCAGGAGCAGCTCTCCCACTTGCCGCTCGCGCGTCTTGAAGGCATGCGTCGTGCAGCAGTCGGCGAGCACAAAGCCCTCGAGCTCGCCGAAGCAGTCGAAGATGATCTCGGCAACCTTCCCTGTGTACTCGACGACGTCGAGGCAGGGGCTTGGCACTTCAACCGGCGCGCCATTCGGTGACGGTGGAATGGCATTGGGATCGCCCCCAAGCCCGGCAACGCGGTCCGCCAGGAATGCGACATACCGCTGCAACACGGTAAACCACCGGTTTGGCGGCGCGGTCTGCTGCAATCGCCATTTCATGATCGCCAGGGTGTCTTCCTCGGGACGTAGCATCACGGCAGACGTCGAGACTGGAATCTTGATCTGAAACGTTCCAATGACATATCGCCAGGAAAATGGTTGGCGCGGAACAGCGACGTCCGGATTGGCATTCCTCTCGAGAACTGGCCTCTGGATCGAAACGTCGCGTTTCGAGACTTGCCGTCCCACGCGCCTGACGATCACATTGAATTCCTCACCGGTGACGACGGTGGTGGGAAGGTCCACCGTGAGGAGACCTGCGAAGTTTTCGCCCGCATTCATCGGGATCGGCACATAGGTGACGCCGCCCGTGATCTTGCACTGGATCGTATTCGTGTCTCCTGCCGTCAGGGAATGTGCAGGATAAAGCTGCGACGCGAGCGCAAGCACGTCGGAGGCCTGAACCTGCGGCCAATAGATCGAAGCGACGCTCCCGTGTGGAATTTTGCCCCAGTCGATCATCAGCTCGTCGACGAGCGTCTTTCGGCTGACCATGGTGCTCGGCCGGATATCGAACGTTTGCGGGATCCGGTGCGTCGAGGCCGGCCCCGGATTGTCCGAGACCGTCACCTGGAGATTGCGCTGCGCCAGCTTGTCCGACGCTTCGGGACGTGCCCCGATGAAGATCGGAGCATCGTCGAACGCGATCTGGGCCACCAGACAGTGGTGAGTTCCGGCAAGCCACGCCAGAGCCTGCTTGCCGTCGATCACGTTGGCGGAATCATAAAGGTTCAGGAAGCACCCGTAGTAGACCCAGATGCTGTCCCTCCCGCTCGCGATCTCGATATCGCGGTTGTTGACGCCACCATTGTCGTAATCGGTGTTACCGGCGAGATTTCCGGTCGCGAAGAACGGTAGCGTGACGTGACCGGCGCCGACCTGGGGCGAACCGGGCAAGCCCGCCGCATCCGGATTGAAGGGGTAGGTCGTACTCGTTTGATAGTCCGTATCGGGGCTCTGCGTCACGAACAGCCTGAAAAACACGCGGGCATTCTTGGCTTCGCCTGCCGGGCCCGCGGTGCCGCGCATGCGGACTCTCGCCACCGCGAAGTTGTAGTTGTTGAAGATATTGAACGTCGGCGGGAACGTGGGCGTGAGCTGGATGGTGAATGGAGTCACGGAAGAGTCGGCCTGCAATGCCGCCCCCTGGCTCGGAAGAATCGAGTTGAAGGGATCGGCCCCGGCCGGATCGCTGAAATTGTTGTTCAGGAACGTGAGCAGGTCCTGGATATAGGTGAATGCGCCGTTGACGCTGTCACTTGCAAAGGCCGGCGCACCGGCAACCGGATGCTGGGACAGGCCGGGCGTCGCAGTGAAGACCCTGAGGTCCTGGCTCAGATAGAAGACATTGTTCTGGGTCGGATCGACATTGGTGAAATAGGGGTCTGCACCCGCCACCAGTTCAAACAGGGTCGAAGCGTTCGTGCCCGGCACCTGGTTGCCGTCAGTCGCAAGGAAGGCATCGAGCTCTAAGGTCTGACTGCCGGACGCCGGGAAATGCGTGAGGGCCGCGTTCGAGAACGTGATGTCGAACGGGACTCGTATCCTCTGCTGCGCGCCGGGGTCTGCACCGTTCTCAAAATCGATGTTTGGATTTTGAGTAATCGAGATCCCGCTGAGGTTGGCGAACGCTCCTGTCGGCAGCGGGACCGTGACGTTGAGAGAGCTGAACGTGTTCTTGCTGAATCCGTCGACGACGAGCCAGAACGCCTGCTCGAACGTCCCGCCGCTGGTGTTGATGACATCCTGCACCTCATCCTTGCCGAAAGTGTCCTTGTCCACCAGGAAGGTCAAAGTCCCGGTTGGAAGGATGCAGGCGTTGTCCGCCTTGCTCCAGTAAGCCTGGACGGAGCAACTGACGCCGTTGACGTCGATCGTCGCGAACTGGTTGTTGCAGGTGTCGCCGATCTCGTCGTTCGTGACCGTCGAACCGTCGGGATTGGTGCCGTTGACCAGGATGCTGTTGTTCGAGGTATCGACGTCGGGGTTGGTGCACGCCTCGATCAGCTCGTGGGAAAAGACCTTGGTGACGCAATTATGCCCCGTCAGCGAACCCGTATTGTCCACCCAGGCATAGTATCCTGTGACGCCCTTGTAGGTGAAACTCTGATGCTGCCCCACGAAGTTGTTGGTGGTCGTGAGCTTGTTCCTGATGCCCGGCGGCACGATCACGGCGTAGAAGCGGTTGTGGCCTGATGCCGGGGGCGGCATGCTGGTGTGGTCGAGCCGGTCCTTGAGCATCGTCTTCACGTCATCATCGGTATATTGATCCACCGGACTCGTGCTGTCGTTGAGATCGGTGAAGATCAGCGTGCCCTGCGCGACGCCGCGATACTGGCGCAGGCCGCCCATGTAGGGGCCCGTGAGGATGCCGATAATCGCTTGCTTGTACTCGTCGCTGGAAGGAGACGGAGCAGGCGTCGTGGTCCAGAAGCTGCCCCAGAAGACCAGAATCACCTCGACATCGGTCAGCACGCGTCCGCCGCCGTCGGTTGTGCTGGTCACCGTATAGTCTGCGGAAAACTGCTCATCGCCCGATCTCGGCTGGCTATCCGGATGCGCGCGCTCGACGATCCCGCTCAATTTTCTTGATCGGCTGGCCTTCCTGGGCATCTCTCCCTCCGCTCCACTGGCCACCCCGTTTGAAGAATACTACCTGTACGGGCGTTTCCGTGTGAACTGGCTCACCAGTCGCGACTGCCGAAGCGGGGTTACGTCGGTGGCGTGTGGTCTTGCGGCAATAGCCAGCACCAACGTGGAAGGCGGAGCAGAAGCGCCGCGCCCGGGGCAATGGGCATCCACAACGGAAAGTTGCACAACAGGAAATGGCACACCGAACCCTCGTGAGAGGCTACCGAGCAGGGTTCGCTGTCTTGGAATAGAGCGCCATTCGCTTCGCTCCCAGCGCCCTTCGGAACGTAGCGGCGCGATCAAAGCGCAGGAGATACCGGTTTCGCCACGATAGGACTCCGGCGCCAATCGTGTAGATTGATGCGATATCCGCTGGGCCGGCCTTTCGCTCAGGAAACCTCGGATACGGTTGGGCCGTGGCCAGCGAAGGGAGTCGTGATGGATAAAGCGGGCGTGCCGAATTTCTTTGTCACTGGCTACTCGGGCCCGCCGCATGGACGCGATTACGAACGATGGCGCGAGGAATTCTGCCGGTCCACTCTCCGCGTCGACGTTCAGCCGGGCAACAGCGGCAACATCGAGTGCACATTGCAAGTCAGCCTGGTGGGCGGTCTCGCGCTGGCTGCTCCCGGCGGATCGTCGGCGCGCTTCTCGCGCACGCGCGAACTCCTGAACGACGGTTACGACGACATGTGCCTCCTCATCGCCACGTCCGGTCGGGTGCGCATATGGCACTCGGGACAATCGATCGAACTGTCGGAATCGCAAATGTGTCTCGGGGACATGAGCGTGCTCTGTGGCGCGCACGTCAGCAACGAAGGCGAGAGCAAGAGCATTCGCATCCCGCGATCCCTGCTCCTCACGATCTGCCCAAAGGCGGAGGACCGGATGGCGCGGGTTCTTGGCGATCAAGATCCCATAAGAGAAGCCATCATACGCTACCACGCACTCGCCACCGAGGTTGGCCCGCAAACAGACGCGATCGGCCAGCATCTGATAGCCCAACACATGGTCGATCTCATCGGGCTGTTGCTGAGAACGGACGCCGACCGCACAGAACTTGCGAACAACAGAGGTCATTCCGCCGCACGGCTCGACCTCATGCGCGCCGAAGCCATCGCCAATTTGAGCCGGGGTGATCTGACGATCCACTCGATCGCTCAGAAGGCGGGCGTCAGTCCGCGCCACGCACAGCGGATGTTCGAACAGGCGGGGACCACGTTCACCGAATTCCTCCTTGAACAACGCCTGCTGCTCGCTCGCAGGCTGCTGCTCGATCCCCGCAACGGACGGCGCAAGGTCAGCGATCTCGCGCATTCGGCAGGATTCGTGGACATCTCCTATTTCAACCGCGTGTTCCGACGGCGGTTCGATGCCACACCGTCCGACATGCGCCGTGCTTGAAGGAAGCGCGCCGTTTCAGGTGTCTGCGCGATCAATTAGTACCGTTCGCGCATGAACTCCTGACGCTTGGCGCGCGTAACCGGCACGCTGATCGGCTCTGCTTAAAAGGATCGGACGTCATCGATCAAAAAACTCCGCGACAACAGGTGATGAAGTTCGGATTCGGGACGTCGGAGAGACGAGCCATTGGCGGCGGCGCCGTCATCCGGTGATCAGAGCCCGGCCCGGACGGGCGAAGGTACTGCGTCCGTCGGCGACCACGGCCTCGCCTGCGACGAATACCGAACGGATGCCCGCGGGCATTTCCGTCGGCGCCTCGAACGTCGCCTTGTCCATGATGGTATCGTCGAACAGAGTCATATCCGCGATCATGCCCGGTCGCAGGATGCCGCGGTCGGACAGGCCGAAGCGCTGGGCGGGCATCGCGGTCATTCGCCGCACGGCATCTTCCAAAGTCAGCCAGCCTTGCTCACGCGTCAGCCGGCCGGCGACGCGCGGGAAACTGCCATAGGCGCGCGGATGCGGCTTGGTGCCCGGGCGCGGAATGCCGTCGGAGCCGACCATGTGCAGGCGATGGGTGAAGGCCGCACGCAGGTCAGCCTCATCGAGCTGGAACATGATGATGCCGGTCTGACCCTGGTCTTCCTCGATACACCGAACCATGAGATCGAACGGCGAGATGCCGAGCTCGCGCGCGGCGTCGACCATCGACTTGCCCTCGAGCGGCTTCAGCGCGGGATTGCCGGTGCCGGAAATGCGCACATTATGCCAGCCGATCAGCACGATCTTGGACTGCGCGGCATGCGGATCGGGATCGCCTTCCTCCACCAGCACGCGAAGCGCCTCGCGCTTGCCCGGATCGCGCAACCGCGCGCGCAGCGCGTCGATGCCGCCTTCGAGCGCGGCCGGCGGTAGCAATTGCAGCATGTAGGAGCTGCCGGCAGGATACGGATACATGTCGAAGGAGATATCGATCCCCTCCGCTCGTGCGGCCTCGAGCCGGTCGAGCGCCTTAGGGATAGCGCCCCAGTTCGGCTTTCCTGCTGACTGAAGATGCGACAGCAGACCCGCCGCGCCGGAGACGCGCAGGATCGCGATGAACTCGTCGATGGAGCTCAGCAGGCCCGCTTCGTAGCTGCGGACATGCGCCGTGAGCAGCTTGCCGTGAGCGCGCACGGTCGCTGCCAGTGCACACAGTTCATTGGTGTCGGCATAGGCGCTCGGCGGATAGACGAGGCCGAGCGACAGGCCGGCTGCGCCCTGGCTGAGCTGCTCTGCGAGCAGTGCCTGCATGGCCGCGACCTCCCGGTCCGTCGCCGCGCGGCGTTCGTAACCGAGAACCGCGAGCCGGATCGCGGCATGCCCGACCAAGGAGATGAGGTTGAGCGCCACGCCCGGCCCTTCCAGGGCCAGCCGGTAGCCGTCGAAACTGTCAAAGACTTCGTTCGCGCGGGTTTCACCCGCGAGGCCCGAGAAGTGCTGGCGCAGCATCTCGGCGGAGTTTGCGGTCGCCGGGTAGAGCGAAAAGCAGCAATTGCCGACCACGAGCGTGGTCACGCCTTGCAGCGCCTTCTCGGGCCTATCAGGCTCGCGCAGGCAGATCAGATCGTCATGGCAGTGGGCGTCGATGAAGCCCGGCGCGAGGTAGCATCCGCGCGCGTCGATGATTTCGGCCCCGTCCGCGGGCAAGGAGGCGCCTATCGCCGCGATGCGGCTGCCGCTGATGCGCAGGTCGGCCTCGAACCACGGCGCGCCGGTGCCGTCGATCAGGCGGGCATTGCGGATGAGGGTATCCCTACCTTGGTTCGGACCTTGGGGCATGCTCCCCTCCTCAGTGGACGACCACGGCGTCTCGCGGCAGTGGCTCGGCGAAATCGGGAATCGATTCGATCCGTCCCAGCACCACGACATAGAAGAAGATGCCGATCAGCAGCACGACGCCGGCGATCATGAAAGCGCCGGCAAAGGATTGAGTCCAGTCGACCACGATTCCGGTCACGATGGGCGCGAGGACGCCCATCATGTTGTTGGTGAAATTGAGAATGCCGCCGACCGTTCCCGCGCCGCCCTTGGGCGCGATCAGCGACACGATCGAGGACCCGACGGGCGCCGCGGCTGATAACCCCGAGATCGCGATCGACAGCCACAGCAGCGCCCAGCCTGGCTTCACGGTGAACGCGGCGCCGATCACGGCAAGCCCCATCAGCATGCCGACGATGATCACCGACTGGCGCACCCTCGTGCTGTCGTAGCCACGCGCGATCAAATGATCCACCAGGAACCCGCCGATCAGGAGGTCCGACAACGTCGCGAAAATCCAGGGGATCGTCGAATAGCCCGCGGCCGACATCAGATTCATATGCATGGTCTGGGCGAGATAGCCCGGAAGCCAGGTGAGGAAGAGATAGAAGGTATAGCCATAGGCTGAGAACCCGATGGTCAGCCCCCAGACCTTGCGGTTGCGCAAGAGGTAGCCGAGCATGCGGCTCTGCCCCGCCGTGGCCGGGCCTTCCGGCGTGCCGCCGCCGGCGACGATGTAGTGATGCTCCGCCTTGGACAGCTTCGGATCCTCGCTCGGATTTCGATAGATGACGTAGTAGGCGATGAAATACGCAAAGCTCAGCAGCGCCGTGACGCCAAAACCCCAGCGCCAGCCGTAGAGAAAGATCACATAGGCAACCAGCGGCACGCCGATCACGTTGGAGAATTTGGCGGCAGAATCGAAGATCGCGGTCGAACGCGCGCGTTCGTCGAGCGGAAACCAGTGGCCGGTCGCTTTCTGACTTGCCGGAAATGCCGGCGCTTCCGCGACTCCGAGCAACAGACGCGCGGCGGCGATACCCCAAAGTCCGCTGGCGAGCGCAGTGATGGTGGCGGCGACCGCCCAGAGGAAGCTGCTGGCGCGGCCGACCGCGGTGACGCCAAAGCGGTCCAGCACCATGCCGCCCGGGACTTGCAGCAACGAATAGGTCCAGAAGAACGCGCTACCGAGCAGGCCGATGTCGGTGGCGGTGAGGCCAAGCTCCCTGGTGAGCTCGGGCGTCGCGGCAGAGAGCCCGACACGGTCGATGTAGTTGATGAGGATTCCGACGCCGAGGAGACAACCGATCAGCCAGCGTCGCCCGGGTACTTGTCGGCCTGCGTTCGTCATTTCGAATCCTCTCCAAGCCGCGGGACCATGTCTTTCGTCCCGTCGAAATACGGAACCGAGAGAAACCTCGTCGCGCCGGCCATTGTTATAGTCTCTTATAGTGGACAATAGTATCTTATAGCGTCATGCTAGATATTCCCGAGCCGTGATGTCAAGCCTGGACGTTCCGGACCGCCTCACCTGAATGCGTCGCGCACGCGGCGAGAGCCGCGCGAGGACAGCGCACGAAACGATGCGGATGCATCGTGCGTACGCTGCCTGTCGGCTCGGCTCAGCGGCGATCTGAGAGTTCGGTTGCGGTGGCGACGAGATCGTCGAGCAGCGCGGTCCTGCGTTCCTTCAGCGAGTCCGCGGGAACGACGAAGCAGAGCGTCGCGACCGCGACCCCCTTCTTGTCGCGGATGGGCGCGGCAAGACACGACGTAAACCGATCGGACAGTGCCGTCGTCACGCATCTGCCTTCGCGCCTCGCGCGCGCGACGTCCTTGATGAAATCACCGACGTCGAGCAGGCGTCCGTCCGGAAGACGAAAATCCTCTTTCGGAACGAACGCACGAATCTCCGAAGGGCTCATGTGATCCAGCAGCAACCTGCCGGATGCAGTCCACGGCAGCGGCACCTCGATGCCGACATCCGTAGTGATCCGGAACAGGCCCGACCCGTCCCTTGTATCGACCACCACGTATTTGCGGCCACGTAGCGCGCAGAGTTGCGCGGTCGCGCTATGCTCGGTCGCCAGCCGGTCGAGGGCTTCGCGGCATCGGCGATGCAGGGGATTGGCCTCCGCATAGGCCCGGCCGTAGAGATGCACCGCCTTGCCGAAATAGACCTGACCGCCCTCGCCGACGCTCTCCAGCAGGTCCGCCTCGATCAGGCGGTTGGCGATGGCATAGACCGTCGACCGCGGCGCGCCCATCTGCTTCGCGAGGTCGCTGAGCTTGGAGGGCGCGCGCAAATGCAGCAGCGCTTCCAGGAGATCGATGGTCCGATCAATCCCGTTCTGGCGTTCCGCGGGCTCGGCGCCCTTCTTGGATGCGGCCAAACTTCACATGTCCTTCGTCAGCTTCGTGCCCGCGGTTTTGGCACAAACCGCGCCGAAGGTATAGCGTATCCGGCTTTCGCATTCAGGATCGATCAATCGGCGTTGGATGAACCCACGCCCTCTCCTACCCCCGCGCCTTGCTCCAGTCGGGACCGACAGGGCCCGACACGTCTTCGAACGCGCCATCGACGAGTTCGAAGACGAGGATACGGCTGGCGTCGACCGGGCCCGGCATGGTGATGCGGCCCTTGGGCACCGGCTTGAAGCCAACGCGGGTGTAATAGGGCTCATCGCCGACGAGCAGCACGAGGGCGTGACCTTGCGCCTTCGCGTCCTTGAGCGCGCGCTCGAGAAGTAAGTGGCCGACGCCGCGGCCACGGAACGGCGGCTCGACGGTGAGCGGACCGAGCAGCAGCGCCTTGGTATCGCCGATCGTGATCGGCAGTTGGCGCACCGAGCCTACCATCAGCGTGCCGATGCGGGCGGTAAAGGAGAGCTCGAGCAGGTGATCGACGTGCTCGCGGATGCGGTAGGCGCTGAGCACGAAGCGTCCGGGCCCGAAGGTGCGCTCGTGCAGGCGCTCGATCGCCTGGGCGTCGCCGGCAGCCTCGGGAAGGATGGTGACTGAGAGATCGTTCATGTCAGTTCGCGGGTTAGCATCTGGGAGTGCGAAGGTCCACCGGCAAGGCTTCCGTTCCTTTTCAGCGCCGGCTGGGACAGGTAGGCGAGCATCTTCATTTCCCGCCGTCCTCGCGTGACCGTGTCGAGCACGAGCCCCGACGACACCGACAACAGTGCCATGATCATCAGGCCCATCGCCAGAAAGGCAGTCGGGAAGCGCGGCACGAGACCGGTCTCGATGAAGGTGATCACGATCGGGATCGCCAGGACGATCGACATCAGCGCCAGCAGAATTCCGATCAGCGTGAAGAAGCGCAGCGGCCGCTCGGAGCGGTAGAGCTTGAGCATGGTGCCGAGGATGCGAAAACCGTCGCGCCAGGTGTTGAGCTTGGAGAACGAGCCCTCGGGGCGCGCGTAATAGGGCGTCTCGACCTCGGCGACCGGCAGCGACAGCTCGAGCGCGTAGACCGCGAGCTCGGTCTCGATCTCGAAACCGTCGGAGAGCACGGGGAAGGACTTGACGAACCGGCGCGAGAACACGCGGTAGCCGGACAGGATGTCCTTGAAGGCCTGGCCGAAGCTCGACGACAGGAAGCCCGTCAGCATGCGGTTGCCGGTGCGGTGGCCGAGCCGGTAGGCGGCCTGTGTCTGATCGACGCGAAGGCCGACGACCATGTCGAGATGTTCGTCGAGGAGCTTGTCGATCATGCGGGATGCGCTCGGCGCATCATAGGTCGCATCGCCATCGACCAGCACATAGACGTCGGCCTCGATGTCGGCGAACATCCGGCGTACCACGTGGCCCTTGCCCTGCCGCCGCTCGCTGCGCACGATCGCGCCGGCCTCGCGCGCGACGCTTGCGGTGCGGTCGCGCGAGTTGTTGTCGTAGACATAGATCTCGGCCGAGGGCAGCGCCTTGCGGAAATCGGCGACGACGGTCGCGACCGCCGCCTCCTCGTTGTAGCAGGGCACCAGCACGGCGATGCGAAGCGCTGTCGATGTCATGGCGACAGCGCTCCAACGCTTGCCGCCCCTTCACATAGCGGCGCCTCTTGAGAGGCTTCCACCGGCTGCATCAGCTCGGCAAAGGACAGGCTCCACAGCGTCAGCATCGCGATCGGCACGACGTAATAGGGCGTGAAGACCGGGTGGCTTAGGAAGAAGACGAGATTGACCAGCAGATTGCCGGCGGCAATGAGAGCGACTTGGCGCACGCCGCCCTCGCCCATCCGGAGCTGCCAGGCGGTCGAGCCGATCGCGAGCGCGGTCAGCCCGAGCTGCGGGTCCCCGAGGTATTGGCCGAGCACGCTCACATTGAATTCGGGTGCGGACACGTCGGCGCCGCCATAGGTCGTGGTGAAAGGACTACCGGCATTGATCGCATTCGCGATCAGCGTCGGCGCCATGCCGATGACGAAGGCAACACCGAAGCCCGAACTTTGCACGAACTCCGCAAGCTTGCGCGTCCGAAGAAAGGAGATGCCGAGATACAGGACATAGCCGGAGACCAGAAACAGATTGGACAATCTGAAATTCACGGACAGACCGAGCAGGAGCCCGATCGACATCACCAGCCACAGATTGCGCTTCGCCTTGACCAGCCACAGCGCGGTCAGCAATCCAGCGATGGCGCAGAGCGCCATGGTCGGTGCGATCGAGTAGCTGGCCTTCGCCGGATTAATCATGAGGTAGCTTGCGAGCGCGCCCAAGCTACCTGCTCCCACGGTCAACGGCAGGGTGCGCGCCGCGAGGATGCCGAGCAGCGCGAGGACGCACACGATCAGGTTTGCAAAAACGTAGAGCGGCGCCACCTGATGTCCTTCCGGAAACAGCGCCAGCAGAAAGCCGGTGCCCGGCGGATATTGCAGCACGAACTTGTTGTCGGGCTGCGAGGTATGGCACGGCGCCATTCTCTGCGTATTCCAGTCGGGGAACTCGATCTCCTTCAACTTGCCTTCCAGAAAGTGGTCGTCATTCCGTGAAATATCGGTGTCGATGCCACCGAGCCCGAAGCGCTGGAACAGATGTGCCTGACGCAGATAGCAGATGTCGTCGTAGACGCCGCGCGCCTCGTTCCAGCGCGACATCGTCACGATGTTGCTGGCGAGGATCGCAAGGCAGATCAGGCCGAAGGTAATTTTGAGGCTCTTCATCCGTTGTCCCTGGCGCGCTGGGGACGCGGCGCCCTGCCAAAATATCGGGTCTGATTGCGAGCCACGAAGCAGGTGCGCCCCTCTCCCGCTTGCGTGGGAAGGTGGGGTGTGTCCGCAATCGATACTCCCAATGTGGAGAGAGCCCCCACCCGCGCTTCGCGCCGACCTCCCCCGCAAGCGGAAGAGGTTGAGCGAGCCCGGGGCCCCATCCATTCAACCCAGACTCATCCTTGCTTTAGCATAGCCGCGCCTCATCGCCACGTCGCAATCGGCGGGCGGCCCTCCAGCACCTCCGCTATCCGCAGCCGCGTGCCGGGCGTGGTGCCCTCGGGGAGGGCTGAGCTTGCGAAGAACCCGCATTCGATGATCTCGCGGTTGGGCTCCGGCAGGCGCTCCTGGCTGAACTCCCTGACCACATAGACCGCGACATGGTCGCGGCGCGAGACGTGGCTGTTGAGGAAGATGCCGTGCAGCGCCGCACCCCCGGTGAGGTCGATGTCGCCCTCCTCCTTCAATTCGCGCCGCATCGCAGCTTCCATGGTTTCGCCGAGATCGACACCGCCGCCCGGCAGATACCAGCCGTTGACATAGCTGTGCCTGACCAGGAACACGCGATTGTCCCGGTCCAGCACCACGGCGCGGACGCCGAGCGTCATGCCGCGGGCGAGCAGGAAGTAGGAGTGAAAGACACGCCGCAGCAGGTACTCGTATTTCCGTCGCATCTTGTCCAGACGTCCTGCCATCAGGCTCCTTCCAAAACTCCTTGCAAGCTTTCCTTGAAGCTTTCCTTGAAGCTTTCCTTGCGTCGCAAGACAGACCTTGCCATTACAGCACGGGAATAGCGAGGCAATCGCGCATCTGATGGCACCGTTCATACTCGCGCATCTGTCCGATCCGCATCTGGCGCCGCTGCCAAGGCCCCGGCTGATCGAGCTCGCAGGCAAGCGTGCCCTCGGCTACGTCAACTGGGCGCGCAACCGCCACAAATACCAGCGCCGCGAGGTGCTCGACGCACTGGTCGCGGACATGAAGGCGCAAGGCCCCGACCACATCGCGGTGACGGGAGACCTCGTCAACCTGGCGCTGGAGGCGGAGTTCGCGCCAGCGCTGGCCTGGCTCGAAGGCGTCGGTCCGCCGGATCGCGTCACCGCGATCCCCGGCAATCACGACGCCTATGTCAGTGCGACACGCCAGCGCTTTGGCGAAACCTTCCTGGATTACATTGCCGGCGACGAGCCTGCGGCGAGCTTCTTTCCCGCCGTGCGCCGGCGCGGACCGGCGGCGCTGATCAGCCTGTCGACGGCAGTGCCGACGGCGCCGTTGATGGCGACGGGCACGCTCGGCCGCGACCAGCTCGCAGCGCTCGCAGAGGTGCTGGCGCGGCTTTCGAGCGAAGACGTGTTTCGCATCCTCCTGGTCCATCATCCACTCAGGTCGAAGTCGCGCCACAAGCGGCTGACCGATTCGGATGCGTTGCTCGCGCTGATCAGGCAGCACGGCGTCGAGCTGATCCTGCACGGCCACGACCACGTGCATTCGACGATGTGGTTCGAAGGGCCCAACGGCAACGTGCCCGCGGTCGGCGTTCCCTCGGCCTCGGCGCTGGCGCATGGGCGCTACCCGGCGGCGGCGTATAATCTGTTCGCGATCGAAAAGGACAATGCCGGCTGGCGCTGCGAGCAGGCCGTACACAGTCTGGATCATGGGTTGCAGGTTCGGCAGATCAAGCACGTGCGGCTGGTTTAGTTTCGCCGTCATTGCGAGCGCAGCGAAGCAATCCAGAATCCCTCCGCGGAAACATTCCTGGATTGCTTCGCTGCGCTCGCAATGACGAGGTCTTCACCAGCTCTGCAACGCCGCAAGCAAGGCGAGGCCGAACAGGGCGGCGGCGCCGAGGACGAAGCCGAAAACGAAGGGCCAGATGCGGGAGCGACGCGGCTTCTCCGGCTCCGCCGCCTTCGGCTCGGGCGGCACGACCATCGCGTGCTCGCGCTCGATCATGCGGCGCGCGACGTAATCCGTCACCGCCTCGACGATCACGGCCGTGTCGTGCGACTCGGCGAGCACGATACGGCCGAAGCGGGTGTCCTGGACGAAGCGGTACATCCGCTTGTCGCGTCCCATCATGATGTGGGCGACGACGTCGATCCACAGCCGCGGCGTTTCGCCCTGGCTGACGCCGCGGTCGAACAGGTCGATCTGCTCCGGGACCTGAGCGAACAGGGGATCGAGCGCGTCGTTGAGGATCTCCAGCCGCGCCACCTCGGCATCGCGCAGGTCGACCACGACGCCGGTCCGGTCGGCGGCCTCGATCCGCGCCTTCAGAAGCGCATCGCGCAGCCGCACGGTGCGCGGTTGAGGGGCATGGGTCCCGGCGATCTCGGGCTCGGACATGGTTCGGCTCCTGGACGAGGTCCGTTAACCTATCAGCAACCATGATCGCCGCAAAGGCCGTACAATTCCAGATACTTAAGGCCCCGGGGGTCAGTTTTCCCTGTCCAAGAACAGACGATCCCACCCAGGCAAAGCCTGGATGGGACCGTCCGTCCTTGGACGTCTTCTTCGATTTTGGGCCGTCAGAAGCCGTTATTGTTTTGAGCATGATCTTCCGGAAAACCGCTGCACACTTTGCGCTAACGCGGCCCTCCGGGTCCGGATCATGCTCTAGGCTGCCGGAGCGCGGTGCGGCTCTTCCACGATGGAGAAGCGGACGCCGGCCTTGTGGCGGTTCTCTTCCGACACTTCACGCCAGCAGTCTTCGGCCTCCTTGCGGGATTTGAAGGGGCCTTTGACCTGGGCCGAGCCTTCCACGAGCTTGTGGAAGTTCATCGAACCGAACTCGCCGCCGATCACCCAGAAATTGCTGCCTTTGCTCATTGTCAGTCCTCCTCAATTCCACCGTTAGCCGAACTGGTTCATCGTGTTGTGCGCGCCACCCGCCTTCAGGGCAGCCTGGCCGGCGAAGTACTCCTTGTGATCGTCGCCGATGTCGGAGCCCGCCATGTTCTGATGCTTCACGCAGGCGATACCCTGACGGATCTCGGCGCGCTGGACGTTCTTCACATAGCCTAGCATGCCCTGCTCGCCGAAATATTCCCTGGCGAGATTGTCGGTGGACAGCGCGGCCGTGTGATAGGTCGGCAGCGTGATCAGATGGTGGAAGATGCCGGCGCGCTTGGCGGAGTCGGCCTGGAAGGTCCGGATCCGCTCGTCGGCTTCGATCGCCAGCGGCGTGTCGTCGTATTCCGCCTTCATCAGCTCCGCACGGTTGTACTTGCTGACATCCTTGCCGGCTTCCTTCATCGCATCGTAGACCTGCCAACGGAAGTTGAGCGTCCAGTTGAAGGACGGCGAGTTGTTGTAGGCCAGCTTCGCGTTCGGAACCACCTTGCGGATCCGGTCCACCATGCTGGCGATCTGCTCGATATGCGGCTTCTCGGTCTCGATCCACAACAGGTCAGCGCCGTTCTGCAGCGAGGTGATGCAGTCGAGCACGCAGCGATCTGCACCGGTGCCGGGACGGAACTGATAGAGGTTGGAGGGCAGCCGCTTCGGACGCATCATCTTGCCGTTCTGGTTGATGATGACATCGCCGTTGCGGGCGTTCGCCGCCGTCACTTCCTCGCAATCGAGGAAGCTGTTGTACTGATCGCCGATGTCGCCGGGCTTGTGGCTGACGGCGATCTGCTGCGTGAGGCCTGCGCCGAGCGAGTCGGTACGGGTCACGATGATGCCGTCTTCGACGCCGAGCTCGAGGAAGGCGTGACGGCAGGCGCGGATCTTCGCCAGGAAGACCTCGTGCGGCACGGTGACCTTGCCATCCTGGTGTCCGCACTGCTTCTCGTCGGAGACCTGGTTCTCGATCTGAAGAGCGCAGGCGCCCGCTTCGATCATCTTCTTGGCGAGCAGATAGGTCGCCTCGGCGTTGCCGAAGCCGGCGTCGATGTCGGCGATGACGGGCACGACATGGGTCCGGAAGTTGTCAATCTTCTCGATCAGCTCCTTCTCCCTGGTCTTGTCGCCTTCCTTGCGCGCCTTGTCGAGGCTGCGGAAGATGTCGTTGAGCTCGCGGGAGTCGGCCTGACGCAGGAAGGTGTAGAGCTCCTCGATCAGGGCCGGCACCGAGGTCTTCTCGTGCATCGACTGATCCGGCAGCGGCCCGAACTCGGAGCGCAGCGCCGCGATCATCCAGCCGGAGAGATAGAGGTAGCGGCGATCGGTGTTGCCGAAGTGCTTCTTGACCGAGATCAGCTTCTGCTGGGCGATGAAGCCGTGCCAGCAGCCGAGCGACTGGGTGTACTTGGTGCTATCAGCGTCATAGGCGGCCATGTCGGCACGCATCAGCGCCGCGGTGTAGCGGGCAACATCCAGGCCGGTCTTGAAGCGGTTCTGCAGGCGCATGCGCGCCACGGCTTCAGCGGTAACGCCGTTCCAGGTCTCCTTGGTCTTGAGGAGCGCTTCGGCCGCCTCAATCTCGCTCTGATAGGAAGCCGGACCCTGGAGCGCCCGGTCGCTCATCTCACGCGGTTGGAAATTCATATCCGTGATCCCTTGGCTCGCGACAAACTGCAGTGTTGGTTGTCGACATTTTTGACAGTGCATTGCGAAATGCGTGGTGAGAGCTAAACGCGAGAATCCCTAGCTCGTATAGTAGGCTTGTATTTGAATGGTGATGTCATGTAACATAAGAACATGTCACACGTGTTATTTTGTAAAGTTTGTAAAAAATATGGGTCAGCGAAGCTGTCCCTACCGGCTTTGGAGAAGCGCTGATGGCCACCGATTCCGGGAAGAAACTGTTCGTCGGCCCGCGCTTCCGGCGGATCCGGCAGCAATTGGGGCTGTCGCAGACCCAGATCGCCGAGGGGCTCGGGATCTCACCGAGCTACATCAACCTGATCGAGCGCAACCAGCGCCCGGTGACCGCCCAGATCCTGCTGCGGCTGGCCGAGACCTACGATCTCGACCTGCGGGATCTTGCGACCGCCGACGAGGACCGCTTCTTCGCCGAGCTGAACGAGATCTTTTCCGATCCGCTGTTCCGCCAGATCGACGTCCCCAAGCAGGAGCTGCGCGACCTCGCCGAGCTCTGTCCCGGCGTCACCCATGCGCTGCAACGGCTCTACGCCGCCTATACCGAGGCGCGCCAGGGCGAGACGCTGGCCGCGGCGCAGATGGCCGACCGCGACGTCGGCACGCGCTATGAGGCCAATCCGGTCGAGCGCGTGCGCGAACTGATCGAGGCCAACCGCAATTATTTTCCGGAGCTCGAGCAGGCCGCCGAAGCCCTGCGCGACGAACTGAACGTGCCGGCCGAAGGGCTCTATGCCGCCCTCGTGACGCGCTTGCGCGAAAAGCATTCGGTTCAGACCCGCATCATGCCGGTCGACGTGATGCGCGAGACCTTGCGGCGCTTCGACCGCCATCGCCGCCAGCTCCTGATCTCCGAGCTCGTCGATCCGCCCGGCCGCGCGTTCCAGCTTGCGTTCCAGCTCGGGCTCGGCGAATGCACCCAGCATCTCGAAACCATCATCGGCCGCGCCGGGCCGCTGGACGATGCGCCGCGACGCCTGTTCCGCATTACGCTCGGGAATTATTTCGCAGCTAGCGTGATGATGCCCTACCAGCCATTCCTGGCCGCAGCGGACGCGCTGAACTACGACATCCACGTGCTGGCGCAGCGCTTCAATTCCGGCTTCGAGCAGGTCTGCCATCGCCTCACCACCCTGCAGAGGCCGAACGCACGCGGCATCCCGTTCTTCCTGCTCCGCGTCGACAATGCCGGCAACGTCTCAAAACGCTTCTCCTCCGGCACCTTCCCGTTCTCGAAGTTCGGCGGCACTTGCCCCCTGTGGAACGTGCATTCGACCTTCGACACGCCGGACCGGCTTCTGAAGCAGGTGATCGAGCTCCCCGACGGCACGCGCTACTTCTCGATCGCGCAGATGGTGCGCCGGCCCGTCGCGCCCCACCCTCTGCCGCAGCCGCGCTTTGCCATTGGTCTGGGCTGCGAGATCCGCCACGCTTCGCGCCTCGTCTACGCCGCCGGCATGGATCTTGAGAAGGCCGAGGGCACGCCGATCGGCGTCAACTGCCGCCTCTGCGAACGCGAAAACTGCGCCCAGCGCGCCGAGCCGCCGATCACGCGCACGCTTATTTTGGATGAGACGACAAGGCGGGTGTCGAGTTTCGCGTTCTCGAATGCGCGGGAGTTGTGAAGCGGCGGCTGCATTTGTTGCAGTTTGCACGCGACACATTTTTGGTGGTCGTCCTGGCGAAAGCCAGGACCCATTACCACCGGCGTTCGCTGTGAACAAAGGTGGCGGACAATTGTCGCAAAACTACTCCCTGGGGGAATGGGTCCTGGCTTTCGCCAGGACGACATTGGGGCGGGAGCGCAGTGACCGTTTCCTACGCCAGCGTATGCACGATCACCGGCCCCGCGGCGGCACTGGCGTGGCCCGCGAGCAGCGGGCCCAGATCCTTCTCGATCCAGGCGATCGCGCGCCGGTTCGCCTCCTCCGCCTGCTCGAACTTGTCGAAGATGGAGATCGCGGTCACCGTGTCGTCGCCGGCATAGACCACGTAATAGGCGCGGAAGCCATCGACATCGCTGATGATCGGAACGGCGCCTTCCTTGATGCGGCGCGCCAGCTCCTCCGCGCTCCCGCTTTTCGCCTTGGCCTGACGGATGGCGGCATACATGGGGTCCTCCTTCCGGCTCGCTGATGTGGGGCCTGGTGCCCTGCGGCGATGTTACGCCGAAGCGCGTGGCCGATCCACGCCCTCGCGCGAAGTTGTGCAAGCGATCCTCCTGCCCCTTCACATTGCCAAGCGGATGCGGCATCTGCATAGTCCGCGCGCAACAATCGTGACCGTTACGAAGGGGACAAAAGACATGGCGGACGCCGACCTGGATGTCGTGATCCGGCAACTGGCAAGACAGCTCCACACGGGCCTGATGGCCCGCGCCAAGGAACGGCGGGATCGCTTAAATACCCTCGCGGCCAAGGCCAAGGGCAAGGACGCCCGCGAGCGCTACAAGCTGATCGCGAAGAACACCATGGAGCAGGCCAGCACTGCGGCCAAGCGCCTCCAGATGTCCGCCGACAACGTCGCCGACAGCTACGCTAGGTCGATGCGCTTCGCAGCCAGTGCGGCCGCCGAGACGGTTGAGAAGCAGCAGGCGGCGGAGAAGAAGCCGGCAAAGGAGCAGCCGGTGGCCAAGAAGAAATCCGCGAAGAAGAAAAAGAAGGCGTAAGGCACACTCGCTGCCTTCCCTTCTCCCCTTCCGGGAGAAGGTGGCGCGAAGCGCCGGATGAGGGGTTGTCTCCGCGAATGAATCTCACGCAGTCGAATACGCGGAGACAGACCCCTCACCCGGCTTCGATGCTGCGCATCGAAGCCACCCTCTCCCGCAAGGGGAGAGGGTGCACTGCCGAGGCGGCACAAAAAACTCACCGCAGCGGCGCAGAGATGTTGGTCGGCCTTGGTTCGCCCAGCTCGCCGAGCTTGGTGCGGGCGAGCTGATGGGCGGCGCCGTCGGGGCGCTCCGGCAGCGCGAGGACGGCTTCGAAATCGGCGCGGGCATCGTCCGTCCGTCCGCTCGCGAGGAACGCGAGGGCGCGATTGACGCGCGCGTCCGGATCATTGGGCGCGAGGCGGATGGCGGTGTTGTAGCTCAGGATTGCGCGCTGGAGATCGCCCCTGGCCGCAAGGGCGAGCCCCCGCTCGGAATACGACGCCGCAAGCTTCGGATCGAGCGCGATTGCCTGGTCGTAGTCGGCGACCGCCAGATCCAGTTCGCCGTTCTGCCGGTGGGCCAGGCCGCGGTCGCGGAAGGTGGCGGCGCGGTTCGGGTTGAGATGAATGGCCTGGTCGAAATCGACGATCGCCCGTTTGGCGTCGCCGTGCCGCAGCGCGATGCGGCCGCGCCCCTCATAGGCGAACGCGATCAGCGAGCCGCGGAACGGGCTGAAGCCGATCACGGCCGAGCAGACGTCGGGCTCGTTAGCATCGCCGCAATTGACGACGGTGTGCAACGACAATCCGACGAGAATGCCCGACACGATCAACAATGGCGCAGCTAATCTGGTCATCGTCAGCCGTCGCCGGCAACAGGCCGGCCACGCATCCCCTTTCAGACGCTTGAGGTCTGGGCCGGTGTTAGCACCGGCGGAGACGATCTTGTGTGCGCCAGCTCACAAAGCCGACCACAATCTCGGTTGTGCCGGCCTCAGGTCGCCCAGTCAGACGCCCAAGAAAGCGCCCTCGTCAGCCACATTGCCAGCAGACAACACCAGCCGATTGCAGCAAGTGCGAAGGACGTCAGAAGGAGCGCGCCTTCCGCATTGACCAGAAAACTCTCGTGCGAAGCTGCCTCATCCCGCACGGACCGGTTCATGTGCAACATGCGCACCTCCGGCAATTACGTTTAAACAATTGTCACACCCGGCAAGCCGTCCGGCCTGCGACTCGCCGAAAAAGGCGAGTCGCATTGGTGTGAATCAATGCGCGACAAAGCGCAAGAGTCTTTTGGGACAAGGATAAGCGTAAATCGCGGACGCAGAGCTCGAACACCGTCACCAATGCGAGGTTGAATGGCTGGTTTCCCGCATCAATTGTGACGCCATCACGGCACATCCGCGACGGCTGAGCCAACTGGTCTCATCCCCACGGTCCGCGCCTGGACGAGCGGCCCCATGGACTTTGCGGCGGATAGTTTTCGTTGGCGCCGAGCGATGGCGCCCCGTTCGCGCCGAGCTCGGCCGCGAGCTGCTGCAGCGCGTCGATGCGGTTCTGCGTCGAGGGATGGGTAGCGAAGAGACTGTCGACGCCGTGCCCCGACAGCGGATTGATGATGAACATGTGCGCCGTCGCAGGATTGCGCTCCGCGTCGAAGTTCGGCACCTGATGTGCGGCATTCTCGATCTTGACAAGCGCGGATGCGAGCCACATCGGCTGGCCGACGATGCGGCCGCCGAGATCGTCGGCGGCATATTCGCGGGTGCGGCTGATCGCCATCTGCACCAGCATTGCAGCGAGCGGCGCCACGATCATCATCAGGATCGAGGCGACGATGCCGGGGCCGGAATTACTGTTGCGATGGCCGCCGAAGAACATGCCGAACTGTGCCAGCATCGAGATCGCGCCCGCGACCGTCGCGGTGATGGTCATGAGCAGCGTGTCGTGGTTTTTGACGTGCGCAAGCTCGTGCGCGATCACGCCGGCGAGCTCCTCGCGGCTGAGCTGATGCATCAAGCCGGCAGTGACGGCAACCGCGGCATTCTGCGGATTGCGACCCGTGGCGAACGCGTTGGGCTGCGGCTCGTCCATCACAAACACGCGCGGCATCGGTAGCCCGGCACGGCCCGCAAGCTCGGCGACGAGACCGACGAGTTCCGGCGCGCTGGCGCGGTCGACCTCATGGGCTCCGTACATCGAGAGCACCATGCGGTCGGAGTTCCAGTAGGTGAAGAGATTGGTCGCCGCCGCGATGACCAGCGCGATCATGGCCCCAGTGGCGCCGCCGATGAGATAGCCGACGCCCATGAACAGGGCGGTGAGGCCTGCGAGGAGAATTGCCGTGCGAAGATAGTTCATGGCCGCCTCCGTGAGCCGGCCGTGGCCAAGCCTTCAGCCGGCGCAATCAAAGTATGGCGACGCCGTCGCGCCGCAAGACAGGCCGCTGCGTCGGAGAGCCGCGGCGGGTGTTGGCGAGGAAAATTCGGCACTCATAAACCTTACGGCGCATTTGCACCAAACCCCACGCCGAAGTTTACCCGTTGGAAAGGCAGCCGCCGCTTAATCGAGGACAACCGGGCACCCCAGGCCTGCCTGGGCATTACTCGGTTCCATTGCCACCAGTCAGCAAGGTGACTGTTCATGATGGACCGGTCTCGAGCAATTTCCGCCAGTGATACATCCCCGACCCCCGCGCGCGAGGCAGAAAGTGCCCCCGAAGCAAGGAGCTCGGATGCAAGGAGTTCGGATGCCAGGAGCTTGCAGCAGGCGCTGCAGGAACGCCTGTTTGCCGACGAGGAACATCCGCAGGAACCCGCTGCCCGGATGGAGGCCGCGGAACCGGCGTCACGCTGGCCGTATTTGTGGCGGGGCTTGAAGATCGCAGCCGGCCTTGCCGTGATTGCCGTGTTCGGCTGGCTGCCGCTGCGCGCCATGCTGCAGAACTCCAGCGTCGAAGCCGTGCTGAACTCCCGCCTCGTCACCCTGCGTGCGCCGATCGGTGGACGCATCGTCGCAGCCTCCGATCCCATCAAGGATCGGGCTCGGCTTGACGCCGACGCGGTCGTGCTGCGGGTGGTCAACCCGCGCAGTGATCGTACGCGACTCGATGACCTTCGGCGGCAGAAATCGCGGCTGGAAAACGAGCGACCGTCTCTCGCGGCCAAGCTGGCGACGGCACAGGCAGCACAGCAGGACCTCGCGCGGCAGGCCGAGCAGTTCAAGAATGGACGCGTCCTGCAGCTCGAGGCACGCATCGCCGAGATCCAGACCTCGATCGAGGCAGCGGCGGCGCGGCGCGAGGAAGCGAACGCAGCGGTGGATCGCGCCTCATCGCTGGCGAAATCCGGCAACATCTCCACGGTCGAGCTCGCGCGGCTGACGCGTGAGCTTTCGGTTGCGCAGCAGACCGAGCTCGGCGCGCGCAAGCGGCTGGATGCGGCCAAGGTCGAGCTGACCGCGGCGCAAAGCGGCTCGTTCCTCGGCGACAGCTACAACGACCGGCCAAGCTCGGTGCAGCGCGAGGAGGAGATGCGCCAGCGCGCCAAGGACCTGGAAGCCGATCTGATGCGTATCGACACGGAGATCGCCTGGCTTGCGAACGAGATCATCACGGAGGAGATCCGCTTCACAGACCTCTCCGAAGCCAACATCAAGACGCCGGTCGCAGGCCGCGTCTGGGAGATGATGACCTCGCCGGGCGAGGATGTGCAGGCAGGCCAGCCGCTGCTCAAGGTGCTCGATTGCAGCGGCGCCGTCGTCACCGCCAACGTCATGGAGAGCGTCTATAACCGGCTGCGGCTCGGCGACCACGCCACCTTCGAGCCGAATGACGGCGGCGAGCCGATCTCCGGCACCGTCGTCAATCTGACAGGTTCCGCCGGTGCGCCCGCCAATCTCGCCATCAATCCCGATGCGCTGAACAAGGAGCCCTATCGCGTCACGGTCGCACCGGCCGATGCCGCCGCTCACGACTGCACGGTCGGCCGAACCGGGCGGGTCGTCTTTGGCCGGAACGAGACCACGCCATGATGGCGGCACTGGCGCCCGGCTTTCTCGCGCTCGGCGCCTTCATGGCGATGGTGCCACTTCTCAGACGTGACAACACGCTGGCGCGCTCGCTTTTGACCGGCGTGTCGTTCGTCCTCCTGCTGCGCTACTTCTACTGGCGCGTCACCAAGACCCTGCCTCCACCGGGCCTGACGGCGGATTTTTTCTTCGGCTATCCCTTCATGCTGGCGGAAGCGGCTTCGCTGGTCGCGGTCGCATTGTCGCTTCTGTTCCTCAGCCGCACCACCAGACGCACCACGGAGGTCGACGGCCGCGCCACCGATCCGAAGGCGCCGCTGATCGACGTCTTCATCTGCACCTACAACGAGGAGCGATCGATCCTCGAGCGCACGATCATCGGCGCGACCGGAATGGAGTACGGCAATTACCGCGTCTGGGTGCTCGACGACGGACGCCGGCTGTGGCTGCGGCACCTCGCGAGCGAACTCGGCTGCCACTACCTCACGCGTCCCGACAACCGCCATGCCAAGGCGGGCAACATCAACCACGCACTCAAGTATGTCGGCGGGCTGCCGGAACGGCCGGACTTCATCGCCGTCCTCGATGCGGACTTCGTGCCGCGTCCGGATTTTCTCGCGCGGACCATCAGCTTGATGGACGATGCATCCGTCGGCGTGGCGCAGACGCCGCAGCATTTCATAAATCCCGATCCGATCCAGACCAACCTCGCCGCGTCTGACGTGTGGCCCGACGAGCAGCGGTTCTTCTTCGACATCCTGATGCCGGCCAAGGATGCCTGGGGCGTCGCGTTCTGCTGCGGGACTTCGTCCCTGATCCGCTATTCCGGGCTGATGCAGATCGGCGGATTCCCGACCGACTCGGTGACCGAGGATTATCTCGTTACCCTGCGCCTGAAGGAGCGCGGCCTCAAGACCGTCTATCTCAATGAGCGCCTGACCATCGGGCTCGCGCCGGAGGGCCTGAAGGAATACATCACCCAGCGCGGCCGCTGGTGTCTCGGCTTCATGCAGATCGTGCGCGGCCGCAGTAGTCCGCTGTCGCAGACATCGAAGCTCCCGCTTATCGACCGGCTGTCGCTGGTCGACGCCTTCATGAGCTGGACGACAGTCTATTTCGCCAAGATGTTCGGGCTGGTCGTGCCCTGGCTGTTCCTGCTGTTCGGCATCAAGGCGGTGCAGGCGGACCTCGCCGAGCTCTTGCATTTCTTCCTGCCGTTCTACGTCTGGCATGGACTGACGATGGCCTGGCTGTCGCACGGCCGTTCGCTTGCCATGATGACAGACGTGTCGCAGCTCGTGGCGGCGCCCGCCGTGCTGAAGGCCGTCACCACGGGCCTGCTGAGGCCCAAGGGGCACAAGTTCAAGGTCACTGCCAAAGGCGGCGACCGCGACAAGAAATTCGTCGAATGGCCGCTGCTGCGGCTCTACGGCACCGCGCTTCTGATCACGCTCGCGGCGATCGCCTATGCCTTCATCCTGCATTTGCGCGGCGAGAGCATTGCCTATGGCGGGCTGGCGCTGGCCTGGAGCCTGTACAACGCGTTCATCCTCACCGTGGTCTGCTTCGTCTGCATCGAGCAGCCGCGCAAGCGCAAGGCCGAACGCTTCGTCCGCAACGAGGCCATCCTGTTGCGCCAGGGCGGCAAGTCGCACCTCGTCCGGCTCGCCGATATCTCGATCACCGGCGCGCGGCTGATCGATCCCGACCCACCTGCGATCGGCAGCGCGATCGAATGCCAGATCTATGGCCGTTCCATCGCGGCTACCATGGTGCGGCGGACCACGAACGGCTTTGCCGTGCGGTTCGAAGAGGGCATGGACACGCGCGTGCACGCGGTCCGGGCGTTCTATGCCGGCGAATATGTGCGCGCCTATCGCGGCATCAAGGCGCTGCCAGTCGGGAAAGCCCTGATGCTGCGGTTGTTCGGCTAGCGGCAACGGGGTGGCGTGAGGCCGGTTCTTCACCTAAACTTCGGGAGATTCCTCTCGCCCTTCCCGCTGCCGGAAACCCTATGCTCCAGACCCGATTCGCGATCGCGGCCGTCACACTGCTCGCACTCTCCGCCACCGCTTCCGCCCAGTTGCTGCCGCCGCCCGTAAAACCACAGGCCGCGCCGAGGCCGGCCGCGCCGCGCGCAGCCTCGTGCCACAATGGCGCGAGCTTCGACCGCTTCCTCACTGAGGTGAAACAGCAGGCCATCGCCGCGGGCGTGTCGCAGCGCGCGATCAGTGAGGCCTCGCCCTACCTCGTCTACGACCAGGGCATCGTCAACCGCGACCGCGGCCAGCGCGTGTTCGGCCAGCTCTTCACCGAATTCGCCGGCCGCATGGCCGCGACCTATCGCATGCAGAACGGCCAGCAGCACATCAAGCAATACGCGGCGGCGTTCGCGCGCGCCGAGAAGGAATACGGTGTGCCGCCGGCGGTGATCGCCGCATTCTGGGGGCTGGAGAGCGATTTCGGCGCCAACATGGGCAATCTGCCGACGCTGAAATCGCTGGTGTCGCTGGCCTATGACTGCCGACGCTCGGAGATGTTCGTGGGCGAAACCATCGCGGCGCTCAAGGTGATCGACCGCGGCGATCTCAGCCCTGCCGAGATGATCGGCTCCTGGGCCGGCGAGCTCGGGCAGACGCAATTTCTGCCGACGCATTACGTCAACTACGCCGTCGACTATGACGGCGACGGCCGGCGCGATCTGCTCCGCAGCGGGCCCGACGTGATCGGCTCGACCGCGAACTATATCGCCAACGGATTGAAATGGCGGCGCGGCGAGCCGTGGCTGGAAGAGATCAAGGTGCCCGCAAATTTGCCCTGGGAGCAGACTGATCTCTCGGTGCAGCAGCCGCGCTCGAAATGGGCGCAGCTGGGCGTGACCTACCCCGACGGCCGGCCGCTGCCGAACGACAATCTCGCCGCCTCCGTGCTCCTGCCGATGGGGCGGTCGGGGCCGGCCTTCATGGCCTATCCGAATTTCGCGGCCTACACTGAGTGGAATAATTCGCTGATCTATTCCACCACCGCCGGTTACCTCGCCTCGCGCATTGCGGGCGCAGCTCCCATGCGCAAGCCGGCGCAGCCGGTGGCGCAACTGCCGTTCAATGAGCTGAAGGAGTTGCAGCAGCTGCTGGTGCGCGCAGGCTTCAACGTCGGCAAGGTCGACGGCGTGCTGGGCCAGCAGAGCCGCAGCGC
Source organism: Bradyrhizobium sp. UFLA05-153 (assembly GCF_054185185.1). Lineage (NCBI taxonomy): Bacteria > Pseudomonadati > Pseudomonadota > Alphaproteobacteria > Hyphomicrobiales > Nitrobacteraceae > Bradyrhizobium > Bradyrhizobium sp. UFLA05-153. Next base: position 37,218 of record NZ_JBBIAM010000040.1, on the reverse strand, counting down.
GGTGAAGGCGATGCAGATCAAGTACGGCCTGCCCGCGGATTCCTGGCCGACGGCGGAACTGCTCGCGCGCATGCGCGGCGGCACCGCGCAGGCGCAGCCGCAAGCGATCGTGCGGTAGAATTTTTAACCCGCGAACGCCACTTCGGCGGTTGTATTTTCCTGCGGTGCTCCCATCTCTTGGGACCAGGATACCTCCTGACATCCCAACGAGAAGAGAGCATCACATGTCCTTTTATGACGCCGTCGTCCCCGCCTATTTGCAGATGCTGAACAGCCTGACCGGCCTGCTCACCAAGGCGGAGGCCCATTGCGCGGCCAGGAAGATCGAGCCAAGCGTGCTGATCGGATCTCGGCTCTTCCCGGACATGCTGCCGTTCAGCAAGCAAATCCAGCTCGTCAGCGACTTCGCAGCCAAGGGCTGTGCACGGCTCACGCACACGGAGCTGCCGTCGATGCCGGACACCGAGACGACGTTCGCGGAATTGAAGCAGCGGCTGGCAAAGACGATCGACTTCGTGAAGTCGTTCAAGTCCGAGCAGTTCGAGGGCGCCGATGCCAAGGACGTCACATTCCCGGCCGGCCCCGACCGGACCGTTACATTGAAGGGGCAGCAATTCTTCAGCTCGGTCTCGCTGCCGAACTTCTATTTCCATGCCGCGACCGCGCACGGGATTCTGCGTCACAACGGTGTCGAGATCGGCAAGCGCGATTTCCTCGGCATGACCTGAGATTTGTGATCCATATTTTCCGCGGCACGGAGATCAACTCCGCTGCCGCGGATGACATTGAAGAAAAACGATCCTCTTTCAGCTTCCCCGCCGTCCCGTCGCGCAGCTCACCTGCACTTTCGGAATGACTCCGGCCTTGCGCGGTGTGTGGCGATGCACAAGTGTGCCCTACCTGTCACCGCTGGAAAACATTCCCATGAGCCGTCCGACCAAATTGTATGAGCCCTATCAGCTTGGCCCGATCTCGCTGGCCAACCGCTTCGTGATGGCGCCCCTGACGCGCAATCGCGCAGCGCCCGGGACTTTCGTGCCGAGCCCGCTTGCGGCCGACTACTACGCGCAGCGCGCCTCCGCCGGACTCCTCGTCACCGAAGCAAGCCAGATCTCCCAGCAGGGCCAGGGCTATCAGGATACGCCTGGCATCTACTCGAAAGACCAGGTCGCCGGCTGGCGCAAGGTCACCGATCGCGTGCATGAGCGCGGCGGGCGCATCTTCATCCAGCTCTGGCATGTCGGGCGCATCTCGCACAACGCGCTTCAGGCCAATGGCGGCGCGCCGGTCGCTCCCAGCGCGATCCGCGCCAAGGGCAAGACCTTCGTCAACGGCACCTTCGCCGACGTCTCCGAGCCGCGCGCACTCGAGCTTGCCGAAATTCCAGGGATCATCGACGATTTCAAGCGCGTCACGCGCAACGCGCTCGAGGCCGGCTTTGACGGTGTCGAGATCCACGGCGCCAACGGCTATCTGCTCGACCAGTTTGCGAAAGACGGCGCCAACAAGCGCACCGATGCCTACGGCGGCTCGATCGAGAACCGTGCCAGGCTGATGCTGGAGGTGTCAAAGGCGGTTGCCGCCGAAGCGGGCGCCGACCGTACCGGCATCCGGATCTCGCCGGTGACGCCGGCGAACGACATCTCCGACTCGAATCCGCAAGCGCTGTTCGACCACATCGTCGACGGGCTCAATGCGCTCAAGCTCGTCTATCTGCATGTCGTGGAAGGCGCGACCGGCGGCCCGCGCGATTTCGCGCCGTTCGACTATGCTGACCTGCGCAAGCGCTTCTCCGGCGCCTACATCGCCAACAATGGCTACGATTTCGAGCTGGCGACGAAGGTGCTCGATGCCGGCGCTGCTGACCTCATCGCGTTCGGCAAGCCCTTCATCTCCAACCCCGACCTGGTCGAGCGCTTGCAGAAAGGCGCGCCACTCAACGAATGGGACAAGAACACCTTCTACGGCGGCGGCGCCAGGGGCTACACGGACTATCCGACGCTGGAGGCTGCCGACGCGGCGGAGTAGATCCGCATCTCAGCTCGTCATGCCCCGCGAAGGCGGGGCATCCAGTAGCCACCGGCGGCGAGATTCAACCGATAGGCCGCGGCGTGCTGGATCGTCCGCCTTCGCGGACGATGACTTCCGAGAAAACCGTGAGCGCAACAAGTGCGGAAGGCCGGGATCGCGCCCGGCCTTTTGTCTTATCGAAGCATCGCCCGTAATTCTGCCACGCGCTCCGCGCCCAAAAACGCCATCGCCGTGTCCATCTCGCCGATGATCATCCGCAAGACCGCTTCCGCACCCTCCTCGCCGCCGGCGGCGAGGCCCCAGAGCGGCAAGCGGCCGAGGAGAACGGCCTCGGCGCCGAGCGCGAGATATTTCAACACGTCCGTGCCGCGGCGGACGCCGCTGTCGGCGAGCACCGTCAGTCGTCCCTTCACGGCATCCGCGATAGCCTGAATGCACTCCGCCGGTGCAGGCAGGCAATCGAGATTGCGTCCGCCATGGGCGGAAACCACGATTGCCTCACAACCGAGTCCGGCCGCGGTCTCCGCATCCTTGACGGCCAAGACGCCCTTGATGATCAGCTTGCCCGGCCAGATCTGGCGCAGCCAGCGCACGTCGTCCCAGTTGAGACGATGGTCGAGCCACACGGCCTCAGCAATGCTTGGCCGGGTAATCGCCGTGCGGTACTCGTCCGGATAATGTCCATAGGTCGGCATGCCTTCGCTCAGGAGATAGCGCGCGAGAACACCGACGAGCCAGCGCGGATGCAGTGCGACGTCGACCGTGCTGCGCAGGCTGGGCACCAACGGAATGCCGAAGCCGTTGCGCTTGTTGTACTCGCGGTTGGGTGAGACCGACGTATCGGCCGTGACGACCAGGGTCTCGCAGCCGCAGGCGCGGGCGCGCTCCAGAAGTCTTGCCGTCAGTGCCCGGTCGCGCCAGACATAGAGCTGAAACCACAGCGTCGCATCGGGCGCGCCGCGCCGGATGGTTTCGACCGTCGTCACCGATTGCGTCGAGATACAGACGGGGATGCCGACGCGCGAGGCCGCGCGCGCCAGTTTGGTCTCGCCATCATGCGCTACAAGACCGGCGAGCGCGGTCGGCGCCACGACCAGGGGTGCTGCGAGGTGCTGTCCAAGAAGCGTCGCGTCGAACGATCGCCCGTCGTGCCCGGTCAGCACCGACGGCATGAGCGTGATCTCGTCGAGCGAGGCGCGCAGGCGCCTCAGCGCGACCTCATCCTCCGTGCCGCGATCGATATAGTCGAACAAGCCGCGCGGCAGGAACTTTTGCGCACGGCTGCGGTAGTCGTCGGCATTCAGCAGCATCCGCATCAGGCGGCGTAGCGGTTGAATTTCGACTTCGAGATCGAGGTCGCGGCGACATGGACATGCTGCACGAGCTCGGCCTCGGCGCGCTCCTTGGTCCAGCGCGTGGTCGGCACGGAGATGTTGACCGCGGCGACCGCGCGGCCGTGCTCGTCGATGATCGGCGCCGCGACGGAAATGTCACCCATGACGCTTTGGTTGATCTGGATCGAGTAGCCGCGCGTGGCGGCGACGCGCACCTGCTCCAGAAGCTTATCTGGATCTGTAATCGTATACGGCGTAAGGGGCTCGAGTTGCGTACGCTTCAACAGATCCTGCCGCATCTCCTCAGGAAGAGCCGACAGGATGGCTATGCCGGACGCCGTGAAATAGGCCGGCAACCGGCTTCCGATCACGAAATCGATGTGGATGAGGTGCCGGCCGGGAAAGCGTGCCACGAACACGACCTCGTGGCCGTCGAGCTCGTGCAGGTTGCAGGTCTCGCCGAGATTACGGCTCATGTCGAGAAGATAGGGCGAGGCCTTGTCGATAAGTTCGTTGGCCTTGAGATAGCTGTGAGAGAACTGCAGCACCTTCGAGGTCAGCCCGTAATTGCGCGTGCCCTCGATGCGCTTGAGATAGCCGAGCGTCTCCAGCGTATAGACCAGGCGCTGGGTGGCGCTGCGGTCGAGATTGGCCGCGCGCGCGATGTCGGCGAGCGTCATGAAGCGTCGCGGGCCATCGAAGGCGTGCAGGACCTGAAAGGCCTTCTCGGTCGAGCCGACGAACAGCGACGAGCGCGCCAGCTCGGCGCTCTTTCCGGCGCTTTTCCGAGTGCTCCTGGCCTTGCGCACCTTCTTCGTGCCGCCCTCGCCGCTACGCGTCATCTGCCATTCCCTTGCCTCACGCAATCCCTTCCGAGATCGCCAATTGCTTGCCGAGCTCTGACCGGAATGCCGAGACCAGCGCGGGCGCCGGCTGCACCAGCGGAGCCAGCATCCGCGGCGCGTCGACGCCGACCATGTCCATCACCGCCTTCATCGGCCCCGGATTGGTCTCGGCAAACGCCATGTTCATGAACGGGATCAGACGGCGATGCAGGCTCAGTGCCTCCGCCGTCCGGCCAGCAATCGCCGTCTCGTAAATCTGTCGCCAGGCGCGCGGCAACAGGCAGGCGGTGACGACGATGCCGCCCGTCGCGCCCCCCGCAAGATGCAGCGGGAACAGGCTGTCCTCGCCGCTGAGCACTGCAAAGCTGTCGTCGACGCCGGCCACGACCTGAAGGAAATGGTACATGTCGAGATTACAGGCCTTCATGCCGATGATGTTGGGATGCTTCGACAGCTCATGCAAAATCCTGGGCTCGATCGCGATCCGGGTGCGGTAGGGAATCTCGTAGATCAGGACAGGCACCGGCGAGGCATCGGCATAGCGCAGGAAATAGTCGCGAATGCCGGTCTGAGTCGGATTGGTATAATATGGCGTAAGGACCAGGAGGCCGTCCACGCCCTCGGCGGCGAATTCCTTGCCCGCCTGAAGAGCGTCGTGGAAGCCGGTGTCGAGCACGCCGGCGATCACAGGCCCCCTGCCCGCCATGGCCTTCACCGACAGGCCCGCCATCCGGATGCGCTCGGCGCGCGCGAGTGCACCATATTCGCCGGTGCCGCCGAGCGGCACCACGCCGTCGATGCCCTGCTTGAGCAGCCAGGCAAACAGCGCCGAGACCGCCTGGGCGTCGATCGTGTCGTCGGCCTTCACCGGGGTCGGAATGGCGGGGAGCAGGCCGCGAAGACGATTTGCAGTGAGCATGACGAGAACCTCTGGTTAGAACGCGGGATGACTACCTTGCGGCAGCGCGCCGACGCAGGCGTTCGGCGACGAAGATCAAGAGACCCATGAAGATGAACAGGCAGGTTGAGACGGCGGCGATCACGGGCGAGACCTGAAGCGTCACCTCCTCCCAGAACTGCTTCGGCAGCGTGGCGTTAAGCCCGCCGGTCGCGAACAACGCGATGGTGAGCTCGTCGAACGAGGTCGCGAAGGCGAACAGGAACGAGGAGAACATGCCCGCGCCGAGGATCGGAAAGGTGATGTGGCGCAGCGTCGCAAAGGGGCGCGCGCCAAGGCTTTGCGCGGCATGGTCGAGCCGCGTGTCGTAGTTGCGCAGCACGGCCATCATGGTCATGACGACGTAGGGCACCGCGACGACGGTATGTCCGAGAATGAGGCCAAAGGCGCTGCCGACGAGGCCCATGCTCGCGAACACGTAGAACATGCCGACCGCAATGATCATGCGCGGCACGACGATCGGCGACAGGATGAAGGCGAGCCAGGCGGCCTTGCCGGGGATGTTGCTCCTCACCAGCAGAAACGCCGCCGGCGTTCCAATCAGCATGGCGAGCGCACCCGTCCCCAGACCAACCAGCAGCGAGCGCAGGAACGCCTGGGTCCATACCGGCGAATGCAGCACGGTTTCATACCAATGCAGCGTAAATCCCTGCGGCGGCCAGTTCAGGCCGCCGGTGCCGAACGACAGCGGGATCATCAGGAGCGTCGGCGCGCTGATGATGATTAGCATGGTCCAGACGAAGGCCTGCAAGCCGAGGCCCGCCTGATCCGGATTGCGGTCGCGACGGCGCGACGGCAGCGCGAGAATGATGCGATCGGAGATCATGCCGAGCAGCGTCAGCACGGCATCGCCGATCCTCTGGACAGGCCCGGCGAGGCGCGAGGGCGCCACGCTGCGCGGCGCTGCCGCGCCCGTCATCGTCGACAGGCCGAGCAGCCGGTCGTAGGCCGCAAAGACGATGAGCACGACGATCAGGAGAAGCACGGAGATTGCGCCGGCAAATCCCAAGTTCAGGGTCTGCTGGACCTGGTCGATGATCAATTGCGTGATCATGGTCTCGCGGCGTCCGCCGAGCAGCGCCGGGACGATGAAGAAGCCGATCGCGGTGACGAACACCATGATGCCAGCCGCGGCGACCCCGGGCAGCGAGAGCGGAAAATAGATCTTCCAGAACGCCATGCCCGGCCGCGCCCCGAGCGTCGCCGCCGCGCGCGGCAGGTTGCGGTCGATGTTCTCCATCACAGAGAGCATGGTCAGCACGGCAAGCGGCAGCAGCGCGTTCACCATGCCGACGAGGACGCTGCCGAAATTATAGAGCAGGCTCGCCGGGCTCGAGATGATGCCGAGCGACAGCAGGAGCTTGTTGATGACGCCGTTGCGCCCGAGCAGCACGATCCAGGCAAAGGCGCGCACCAGAAAACTGGTCCAGAACGACAGCAGCACCCAGAACAGCAGCGTCGCCTTACGTTCCTTGCCGACGACGGAAATCAGATAGGCGATCGGGTAGCCGGTGACGACGCACACCAGCGTCGTCACCAGCGAGATCTTCAGCGTGATGAGGAGGACATCGATATAGACCGATGAGGCGAAGAGCTGGCGGTACGGCGCAAGCGTGAATCCGCTGTCGTTGTGGATGCTGAGCAGCAGCAACTGGCCGACGGGGTAGACCAGGAAGAGGACGAGCAGCAGGACGAGCGGGCCCCCCATCGCGGCCCAGGTCCAGGCCTGCGACCGGGCGCGAGAGCGCGTCGCGGTCCGGATCTGTCCCGACTCGATCGCAGGCGCTTTGGCCAATGCCATGGCGTCACCGTCCCCTGCCGTCGCGGATCGCCACGGCATCCGCGGAATTCCAGCCGAGCGAAACGCGTTGGCCGATCTCGTAAGGCGCTGCGCTCGCTCGCGTCGGATAGGCCGCGACGAGCTGCGGCATGTCGGCCTTTTCAGGCGCGATGTAGAGCCGCGTCATGCTGCCGCTGATCATCACGTCGACCAGCCTGCCGGTGAGCTTGCCGTCCGCCGCGTCCGCGACATGAAGGTTCTGGGGCCGGACCATGAGCTTGATCGGCTCGCCGGCCGTGAAGCTCGCGCCGTTGCCGACCGCGCGCGACGGCGCCGTCTGGTCGGCCAGCACGATGTCGAGCCCCTGCGCATCGACATGCCGCACCGTTGCGCTGAGCAGGTTGGACTCGCCGAGAAAGTCCGCGACGAAGACCGATTGCGGCCGGAAGTAGAGATCCTCCGGCGTGCCGAGCTGCTCGATTGCGCCTGCGTTCATCAGGCAGATGCGATCGGACATCGTCATCGCCTCCTCCTGGTCGTGGGTGACGTAGATGATCATGGTGCGGAGCTCGCGATGGATGCGCTTGATCTCGAGCTGCATCTGGTCGCGCAGCTTCTTGTCGAGCGCGCCGAGCGGCTCGTCCATCAGGATGATCGCCGGCCGGTAAACGATACAGCGCGCGAGCGCAATGCGCTGCTGCTGGCCGCCCGAGAGCTCGCGCGGATAGCGTTTTGCGACATGCGGCAGGCGAACCGTCTCCAGCGCCTCCGCCGTGCGCCGGCGCGCGTCGGCGTCGGCGACCTTCCGCATCTTCAGCGGAAACGCGATGTTGTCCTCCACCGTCATGTGAGGAAACAGCGCGTAGTTCTGGAACACGACGCCGATGTCCCGGTCATAGGCCGGGCTGTGCGTCACATCGGCATCGTCGACCAGGATCTGACCTTCGTCCGGATGCGCGAGCCCCGCGATCAGGCTGAGCAGCGTCGTCTTGCCCGACCCCGAAGGGCCGAGCAGCGTGAGGAATTCCCCCTTCGCGACATCGAGACTGGTCGGCGCCAGCGCAACGAAGTCGCCATAACGCTTGGTAAGGCCTTTGACGCGCAAGCTCGACGAGGTCATGCCCTGCTCCAATCGCGAGGCTCAAGCCAGGATCCAGCTATTGAAGCGCTCGATGACAGCGGCCTGGTTGTCGTACCAGAACTTCGCATCGATCTTCAGGCCCGCCTTGATGTTGTCCGGATAGGTCGGACAGTTCTTGGCGAGCTCCGGCTTGACGTAATTGAAGGCCTCCGGCTGCGTGAGGCCGGCGGGGAAATACTCCATCAGCGCCGCCTGGCGCTTCGGATCGGAGGCGAACTTGATGAACTCGCGGCAGGCATCCGCGTTCGGCGTGCCGGCGAGGATCGACCAGTTATCGCCGCCCCAGATGCCCTGATTCCAGACGATCTCGACCGGTGCGCCGGCCGCCTGCGCGGCCTGGGGACGCGACACCCAGGTCGGCAGCAGATCGATCTCGCCCGAGGTCAGCATCTGCTCGACCTGCGCGCCGCTGGTCCACCACACCGCGACGGAAGACTTGATCTTGTCGAGCGAGGCGAACGCCTTGTTCAGGTCGCACGGATAGACCTGCGCGGTCGGCACGCCGGCGCCCATCAAGGCCTCCTCGATGGTGTCGAACGGATGCTTGCGCACGGCGCGGCGTCCCGGAAACTCCGCCACGTTCCAGAAGTCGGCCCAGGACTGCGGCGCCTTGCGGCCCTTGAAGGCGTCCGTGCGGTAGGCCAGCACGGTGGTGTAGACGTTGGTGCCGACGCCGTAGGGCGACATGAATTCGGCGGGGATCGACTTGATGACGGGCTCGGATTCGAGGCCGTGCTTTTCGAGATATTGCTTGCTGCCGGTGGTCAAGAGCAGGATCGCGGGCCAGCTAATCTTGGCCATGTCCCAGGTGTAGTTCTTGGTGTCGACCATGGTCTTGATCTGCGCGACCGGCTCGGCATTGGCCTGCACCCCGACCACCTCGATGCCGGTTGCCTCGGTGAACGGACGGTAGAACACCGCACCATAAGCCTTGGTGTAGATGCCGCCGTCGTCGCGCACCACGATGCGCTTTCCTGCGGCGCGTGACGGGGACCAGACGGCCGGCGCAGCGAGCGCGACGGCTGCGGTGCCGGCACCGAGCAGCAGGCGGCGGCGGGAGGTGATGATCTTCGGAAGATGCGTCATGGTCAGTCCCCTCTATGCGATGTTGCGATGGATGGTGAAGAAACGTGCGCGTCCGCAGATGGCGGCGGCAGAACCTGGCCGGGATTGAAGAGCCCACTCGGGTCGAAGGCCTGCTTCACGGCACGCATCAGCGCGAGTTCGACAGGCGGCTTGTAGCGGGTCATCTGCTCCATCAACGTGCGGCCGACGCCGTGCTCGGCACTGAAAGTGCCACGGAGCGATGCCGCAACATCGTTGACCGCATGGCGGATGTGTTCCCCGACCGCGTCGCGGTCCGGCAGGGCATCCCATTCGGCAAAGCCAAAGAAGGGAATGAGGTGGATGTTGCCATCGCCCATATGGCCGACGATCACGAACGGCAGATCCGGAATGATCGCGTGCACCGCTTGCATCGCCTTCGCGATGAAGGTGGGCACCGCTGACACCGGAACGGCGCTGTCCGACGTCAGCCCAACGCCCGCCTTCTTGTTGGCTTCCGACACGCTGTGACGCACCAGCCACATCGCCTTGCGCTGGGCTTCACTCGCGGCGACGACGCCGTTGCTGATCAAGCCGGCCTCGAACGCGCGCTCGAGCACCGCCTGCATGGTGGCGTTGAGCGCCCCGGCATCGCCGGTGTCGGACAGTTCGACGAGGACATGCCAGCTATCGACTTGCGCGACCGGGCAACGGCGGCCCGGCACTTGTTCAAGGACAAGCTGGATCTGTTTGGCGTTCATCAGTTCGAAGGCGGAAAGCCGCGAATTGCAAGAAGCCTGGAACAGGCCGAGCACGTCGAGCGCCTGCTGCGGGCTGTCGACCGCGAGCCAGGCGACGGCTTCGGCGGTCGGCAGCGGATGCAGCTTCAGCACCGCGCCGGTGATAATGCCGAGCGTGCCTTCGGAGCCGATGAAGAGATGCTTGAGGTCGTAGCCGGTGTTGTTCTTGCGCAGCGCATAGAGGCCGTCCCAGATCGCGCCGTCCGGCAGCACGACTTCGAGACCGAGCACGTTGTCGCGCGTATTGCCATAGCGCAGCACGCCGGTGCCGCCGGCATTGGTGGCGATGTTGCCGCCGATCTGGCAGGAGCCCTCGGCGCCGAGGCTCACCGGATAGAGCCGCCCGCTGGCTGCCGCGGCCTCCTGGATCGTGGCCAGTACGCAGCCGGCATCGACCACCATGGTGTTGTTGACGGAATCGATCGACCTGATCCGCCGCATGCGCGTCAGCGCGATGATGACCGGCGGCTTGCCCTGCCCGGTCGGCGTCGCGGCACCGCACAGGCTGGTGTTGCCGCCCTGTGGCAGCACGGGCGTGCCGCTCTCGACGCAGAGGCGAACGATGGAAGCGACCTGCTCGGTCGTGGACGGCAGAACGGCGCAGAGCGCCGGCGCACGATAACGACCGCGCCAATCCTCGGTGACAGCAGCAAGATCCTCCTCGCGAACAAGCACGGCCGTGTCGCCCAGCAAGCGCTTGAACGCCTCGATCAATGCCATCAACCGGCCTCCCGGATGGGACCGCCAGTGGCCCCGACCGCCTGTTTGATCTTAATTGCTATGCGATTACTTCAATCGCATTATGCTGATCATGGATTTGAGGCCGGGCGGAGTCAAGCGGGTGTCTCCCGGGGTCGTCCTGGCGAAAGCCAGGACCCATAACCACCGGTTGTGGAAATGGGCAGGCGCGTGGTCCGAGCATCGCGCCACACCGGCGGTCGGGGTAATGGGTCCTGGCTTTCGCCAGGACGACGATGGGGAGGCAATGCGCTTCAATGCGCACACCGCATCGCGAGCGCAGCGCACGCCGCAAAAGAAAAAGGCCGGGATCGCTCCCGGCCTTTCATGTTGGATGACGTGATGCGCGAGGCTTACTTCACTTCCGCGCGCTTGGGCGGGGTGGCCGGCCACGACTTGATCAGCGTGTCGTAGTCGATCGTTTCGCCCTTCGGCTTCTCGTTGGCAAGCTTGCGCTGGGGCGCGATGGTGCCGTCCTTCTCGGCCTTCGCGAACCAGAACTCGGCCGACTCCTTCTTGTGCAGCTTCGGACCGCAGGCGCCCTGCACGCCGGACTTCTCAAGACGCTCCATGACGGCGTCCTGGGCAGCAGCGAGCGAGTCCATCGCGGCTTGCGGCGTCTTGGCACCCGACGACGCATCGCCGATGTTCTGCCACCAGAGCTGCGCGAGCTTCGGATAGTCGGGCACGTTGTTGCCGGTCGGGGTCCACTGCACGCGAGCGGGCGAGCGGTAGAACTCGATCAGGCCGCCGAGCTTCGGCGCACGCTCGGTGAACGACTTGTCCCAGATGTCGGATTCACGGATGAAGGTGAGACCGACATGGCTCTTCTTCAGCGACACCGTCTTGGAGACGATGAACTGGAGATAGAGCCAGGCCGCCTTGCGGCGGTCAGCCGGGGTCGACTTCAACAGCGTGAGCGAGCCGGCGTCCTGGTAGCCGAGCTTCATGCCTTCCTTCCAGTACGAGCCGTGCGGCGACGGAGCCATACGCCACTTCGGCGTACCGTCCGCGTTCATCACGGCGATGCCGGGCTCCACCATGTTGGCGGTGAAGGCCGTGTACCAGAAGATCTGCTGGGCGATGTTGCCCTGCGCCGGCACCGGACCCGACTCCGAGAAGGTCATGCCCTGGGCCTGCGGCGGGGCATACTTCTTCAGCCACTCGAGGTACTTGGTGATGGCGTAGACCGAGGCCGGACCGTTGGTGTCGCCACCGCGATCGACGCTCGAGCCGACCGGACGGCAGCCTTCCATGCGGATGCCCCATTCGTCGACCGGCAGACCGTTCGGAATGCCCTTGTCACCATTGCCGGCCATCGAGAGCCAGGCGTCGGTGAAACGCCATCCGAGCGAGGGGTCCTTCTTGCCATAGTCCATATGGCCATAGACCTTGACGCCGTTGATCTCCTTAATGTCGTTGGTGAAGAACTCGGCGATGTCTTCATAGGCGGACCAGTTCACGGGCACGCCGAGTTCGTAGCCATACTTGGCCTTGAACTTGGCCTTGTAGTCGGGGTTGGTGAACCAGTCGTAGCGGAACCAGTAGAGGTTCGCGAACTGCTGGTCGGGCAGCTGATAGAGCTTGCCGTCCGGCGCCGTGCCGAAGGACTTGCCGATGAAGTCGTTGACGTCGAGCATGGGGTCGGTGACGTCCTTGCCCTCGCCGGTCATGTAATCCGACAGCACGATGGTCTGGCCGTAGCGGAAATGCGTGCCGATCAGGTCGGAGTCGTTGATCCAGCCGTCGTACACGTTCTTGCCCGACTGCATCTGGGTCTGCAGCTTCTCGACCACGTCACCTTCCTGAATGGTGTCGTGCTTGAGCTTGATGCCCGTGAGCTCGGAGAACGCCTTGGCCAGCGTCTCCGACTCATAGGAGTGAGTCGCGATCGTCTCCGAGACGACGTTGATCTCCATGCCCTTGAAGGGTTCGGCAGCCTTGGCGAACCACTCGAGCTCCTTCTTCTGGTCGTCCTTCGACAGGGTCGAGGGCTGGAATTCCGCGATCCACTTCTGGATCGTGGCGTCATCGGCGGCGCGAACCGGCGCCGATGTCGCGAATGCAGCCGCAATGATAGCTGCGGCACTAGATACCGTCAGAAAGCTGATCTTGGTCAATGGACCTTTCCTTCTCCTAAACTGTCGCATGTTGTTCCTCCGTTGCAGCGACAAACTCTAACAGGCCCGGGTTGACCCCGGATCTGGTCTTCTTCGCGAGCTTCAGACCGTGCGGAATATGAGCGCGGCCGTGACAAGCGAAATTCCTGATGCGAGCCACAGGCTCGACAACTCAACCCCCTCCTCGCCAACCGGCAGCGTGCCGATCGTGTCGGTCCCGACGAGGCCGATCCACGCGAGATGGATGACGGCGGCCGCGATCAGCGAGATGAACAGGCGATCGCCGCGCGTGGTCGGAATGCGCAGGACCCCGACGCGCTCCGCCTCGGGATAGACCGCCGCGAGACACGTCATCACCGCGAGCGTGCAGGCGAGCGCGCCGAAGAAGATCGCGGTTGGTATCGTCCAGGCCATCCATGCGATGGATTCCATGGTCGCCTCCTTACACCCGGCCGAGCGCGAAACCGCGCGCGATATAGTTGCGGACGAACCAGATCACGAGCGCGCCCGGAATGATGGTGAGCACGCCGGCGGCAGCCAGCAGCCCCCAGTCCATGCCGGCGGCGGACACCGTGCGCGTCATGATCGCGGCGATGGGCTTGGCCTGCACCGAGGTCAGGGTACGCGCGAGCAAGAGCTCGACCCAGGAGAACATGAAGCAGAAGAAGGCTGCGACGCCGATGCCGCTTGCGATCAGCGGGATCAGGATCTTCACGAAGAAGCGCGGGAAGGAATAACCATCAAGAAACGCGGTTTCGTCGATCTCGCGCGGCACGCCGGAGACGAAGCCTTCGAGGATCCACACCGCGAGCGGCACATTGAAGATGCAGTGCGCGAGCGCAACCGCCCACGGCGTATCGAACAGGCCGATCGCCGAATAGAGGTTGAAGAACGGCAGCGCGTAGACTGCGGCCGGCGCCATGCGGTTCGACAACAGCCAGAAGAACAAGTGCTTGTCGCCGAGGAAACGGTAGCGCGAGAAGGCGTAGGCCGCAGGCAGCGCCACCGAGATCGAGATGATGGTGTTGAGAACGACGTATTCCAGCGAGTTGATGTAGCCGGAATACCAGCTCTCGTCGGTGAAGATGCGCTTGTAGTGCTGAAGCGTCGGCGCGTGCGGCCACAGCGTCATCGTCGAGACGATCTCGCTGTTGGTCTTGAAGCTCATGTTGACGAGCCAGTAGATCGGCAACAAGAGGAAGATGAGGAACAGCGCCATGATGACGCGACGGCCGGGGATCGAGTGCATCAGGCCACTCCTTCCTTGGGCTGAAGCGCATGCGCTGGCTGGAGCGCACCGGCGGGCTTGCGCTCCGCCGCGGGTTCTTTCTCGGCCTGCGTCTTGCGCTCGACGCCGGCATTGGTCATCACGGTGTAGAACACCCAGCAGACGATCAGGATGATCAGATTGTAGACCAGCGACAGGGCCGCGGCCTTGCCGAGGTCGAACTGGCCGAGCGCGATCTTGACGAGCTCGATCGAGATGAAGGTCGTGGAGTTGCCGGGGCCGCCGCCGGTGACGACGAACGGCTCGGTGTAGATCATGAAGCTGTCCATGAAGCGCAGCAGCACCGCTATCAGCAGCACACGATTCATCTTCGGAAGCTGGATCGCGGTGAACACCGCCCAGCGCGAGGCGCCGTCGATCTGAGCCGCCTGGTAATAGGCGTCAGGAATAGACTTCAGGCCGGCGTAGCAAAGCAGCGCAACCAGGCTGGTCCAGTGCCACACGTCCATGACGATGACGGTGATCCAGGCATCGACGGCGTTGGAGACGTAGTTGTAGTTGATGCCGATCGAGTTCAGGACATAGCCGAGCAGGCCGATGTCGGGACGACCGAAGATCTGCCAGATCGTGCCGACGACGTTCCAGGGAATCAGCAGCGGCAGCGCCAGGATCACGAGGCAGGCGGCCACCGTCCAGCCCTCGCGCGGCATCGACAGCGCGATGACGATGCCGAGCGGCACCTCGATCGCGAGGATGACGAGCGAGAAGAACAGGTTGCGGCCGAGCGAGGCCAGGAAGCGGCCGCCGAGGTCGGTCGAGGGATCGAGCAGCTCCTTGAACCAGCCGACGCCGTTCCAGAAGAACTGGTTGTTGCCGAAGGTGTCCTGCATCGAATAGTTCACCACCGTCATCAGCGGGATCACCGCTGAGAAGGCGACGACCAGGAACACCGGCAGGACCAGGAACCAGGCTTTTTGATTAATGGTCTTGTCCATCAAGCGGCTCCTTCCACCAGAAGGCTGTCCGCATAGACGTGGACATGCGACGGATCGAATTTCAGTCCGGCGGAGCCGTCGGGGCTGGTGAAGCCGCCCGGCGCGCGGGCAGCGAGCTTGGCATCGCCGACGCGCACGCGGGCGAAGCGGATGCGGCCGAGATCATCGATCCGGTCGATCTTCGAGGTGAGCAGCCCGGGAGCCGGCGCGACCACGTCGACGAATTCCGGCCGCACCCCGATCTCGATCTTGGCCCCAGCAGGCAGATGGTCGTAGCTGCGGTTGAGCGCGATGATGTGGCCATCGATCCGCGCCTCGCGGCCCTTCACCTCCGCCGGCATGATGTTCATGCCGGGCGAGCCGATGAAGTAGCCGACGAAGGTATGCGCGGGCTTGTCGAACAGCTCCGCCGGCGTACCGCTCTGCACCACGCGGCCGTCATGCATCACCACCACGGTGTCGGCAAAGGTCAGGGCTTCAGTCTGGTCGTGGGTGACGTAGATCATCGTGAGATCGAGCTCACGATGCAGCGCCTTCAGCTTCGAGCGCAGCTGCCACTTCAGCTCGGGATCGATCACCGTCAGTGGCTCGTCGAACAGCACGGCGGCGACGTCGTTGCGCACGAGGCCCCGGCCGAGCGAGATCTTCTGCTTGGCGTCGGCCGTGAGCCGCGTCGCCTTGCGGTTCAAATACGGCTCGAGGTCGAGCAGCCGGCCGATCTGGGTCACGCGCTTGTCGATATCGGCCTTCGGCACGCCGCGGTTCTTCAGCGGAAACGCCAGGTTCTCCCCCACCGTCATGGTGTCGTAGATCACCGGAAACTGGAACACCTGGGCGATGTTGCGCTTCTGGGTTGACAGCGGTGTGATGTCCTTGCCGTCGAACAGGATTTTTCCGCGCGAAGGAGTGATGATGCCGGAGATGACGTTGAGCAGCGTGGTCTTGCCGCAGCCCGATGGCCCGAGCAGCGCATAGGCGCCGCCCTGCCGCCAGGTCATGGTCACCGGCTTCAGCGCAAAGCTTTCGGCCGGCGCATCATTGCCGCCGTAGGAGTGAGCGAGATCGACGAGGTCAATGCGGGCCATGGCGCACCTCCCTCACGTATTTATGGAGCTGGGCGCGGCGACCAGGCGGTCGGCCGCGTCGAACACGAAGACATTCTGCGGATCGAGCACCGCGTCGAGCGTCTGGCCCGGCTCGAACTCGTGCACGCCGTGCAGCACCGCAACCCAGTTCGATCCGTCGCGGGTCAGATGCACGAAACTCTCCGAACCGGTGATCTCGGTCACCGTCACTGTGGCGTGGAAGGCGTGGCGATCGGTCTGGCCATTGGCGAGCCCGAGCTGATGGGCGCGGAAGCCAACGCGATAGGGTCCGTCGGCAAGTCCGGCATAGAGGCCGGAGGCCGGCGCCAAGCTGCCGCCGGCATATGCGACCTGCCCGTTCTTCTTCTCGATGCCGACCAGATTGAGCGGCGGGTCCGAAAATACCTGCGCGACGCGGAGCGTCTGCGGGCGGCGGTAGACGTTGGAGGTCTCGCCCATCTGGAGCGCACGGCCCTCCCACATGCAGACGGTGTTGCCACCGAGCAGCAGCGCTTCGGACGGCTCCGTCGTCGCATAGACGAAGATCGCACCCGAGGCCTCGAAGATGCGCGGCAGCTCGGCGCGCAGCTCCTCGCGGAGCTTGTAGTCGAGATTGGCGAGCGGCTCGTCGAGCAGCACGAGATCGGCGCCCTTCACAAGCGCGCGCGCGATCGCGGTGCGCTGCTGCTGGCCGCCGGAGAGCTGGAGCGGCGTGCGCTTCAGGAACGGCTCGAGCCGCAACAGCCTTGCGGCCTCCGCAACGCGCTTCTCGATTTCCTCGCGCGGCTTGCCCTGCACACGCAGCGGCGAGGCAATGTTCTCATAGACCGTGAGCGAGGGGTAGTTGATGAACTGCTGGTAGACCATCGCCACCGAGCGCTGGCGCACATCGATGCCGGTGACGTCCTTGCCGTTGACGAGCACCCTGCCCGTGGTCGGCTTGTCGAGCCCTGCGAGCAGCCGCATGATCGAGGTCTTGCCCGACAGCGTCGGCCCGAGCAGCACGTTAAGCGTGCCGCCGTCGAGCGTCAGCGAGACGTCGCTGATGTGCGGAACGCCGTCCACGGAACGGCTGACGTGATCCAGTGTGACGGTCATGAGCGTCCTCCCGCTTCGAGCAGGGGACTTTGCGGCACGGCATGGCTGGCGATCCAGTCGTCAAGTGCCGCGATCTGATCGGCACTTAGTCGCAGGCCAAGCTTGGAGCGCCGCCAGACAATATCCTCGGCGGTCACCGCCCATTCGTTGTTCATGAGATAGCGCACCTCGCGTTCCGTCAGCGTGGCGCCGAAGGACTGGCCGAGATCGGCCGCCGACTTGGCGTCGCCGAGGAGCTTGATGGCGCGGGTTCCATAGGCCCGCGCCAGGCGGCGGGCATGCTCGACGGAGAGGAAGGGATAGCCGCGCTGGAGGTCCGCGATCAGCGCGTCGACCGCCGACACGTCCATGTCGCCGCCGGGCAGCGGCCATTTGCCGGTCCAGCCCTCGCGCGCCTTGGCGCTGCGCAAATAGGGCGCGAGACGCTCGAGCGCCTCCTCGGCAAGACGCCGGTAGGTCGTGATCTTGCCGCCATAGATCGACAGCAGCGGCGCGCCGCCGGGCGTGTCGAGCTCGAACACGTAATCGCGGGTCGCAGCCTTGGCTTCGCTGGCGCCATCGTCATAGAGCGGGCGCACGCCGGAATAGGTCCAGACGACGTCCTCAGGCTTCACGGGCTTGGCGAGATATTCGCTCGCGGCGGTGCAGAGATACTGGATCTCTTCGGCCGTCGCCTTCACCTTGGCGGGGTCGCCATCATAATCGCGGTCGGTGGTGCCGATCAGCGTGAAATCGTCCTGGTAGGGAATGACGAAGATGATGCGACCGTCCGCGTTCTGGAACATGTAGGCGCGGTCGTGGTCGTAGAGTTTTTTGACGACGATGTGCGAGCCCTGCACCAGGCGGACTTTTGCCTTCGCGTTCACGCCGGCGCCGCGCCCGAGCACGTCCTCGACCCAGGGACCGCCGGCATTGACCAGCGCGCGGGCGCGGATCGTCGAGCGTGCGCCGGTAATGGTGTCGACCAGGCCGACGGTCCATACGCCGTCGGACTGGCGGATCTCGGTGGCGCGGGTGCGGGTGCGGATGTCGGCGCCCTTGTCGGCGGCATCGCGTGCATTGAGCACGACGAGGCGGGCGTCATCGACGAAGCAGTCGGAATATTCGAAAGCGCGCGAATAGCGGTTCGGGATCAGCGGACGGCCGACTTCGTCCTTGGTCAGATCGACCGAACGGGTTGCCGGCAACAGATGGCGGCCACCGATATGATCGTAGAGGAAAAGGCCCAGGCGGAGCAGCCAGGCCGGGCGCAGGCCGGCGTGATGCGGCAAAACGAAACGAAGGGGACGGATGATGTGGGGCGCGACGCCCCAGAGGATTTCGCGCTCGATCAACGCTTCGCGGACAAGGCGGAATTCGTAATATTCGAGATAGCGCAGGCCGCCGTGCACGAGCTTGGTCGACCAGGACGACGTCCCGCTAGCGAGGTCGTTCATTTCGCACAGGAAAACCGTGTTGCCCCGGCCGACCGCATCGCGCGCGATGCCGCAACCGTTAACACCGCCTCCAATGATGGCGAGGTCGAAAACACGCTCCAACTGACGCATCCCCCGGCGATCGCCCATTCGCTTAGGCGATTTTGCTTTCGGTTTCGATTAGATCAGAACCGAAAACGAAAGCAAGGCGAAAGAAAGCGAAAATGGAACTTTTTTCGTGGGCAAACCGATGATTTTTCCTGGGCAACAGGATGAAACGGTGGGCATCGCCCCCACCCTCACCCTCCGGGGTGGGCCGAGGCTGAGGCGACTACCTCAACCGCACCACCGGCGCCGCTTCGGGCGCGGAATCCTGAGTGGGCTCCGTTGCAGCGTCGTCGTCGGGGGAGCCTTTCGGCATCGCCTCGACCACCTCGATGCCCTTGCTGTGGCAGATCGTGGCGAGGCGCTCGGGCAGTTCCTGGTCGGTGACGAAGGTCTGGATCTGGCTGATATGGGCGATGCGCACCGGCGCGCTGCGGCGAAGCTTCGTTGAATCGGCGACCAGCATCACGCTGCGCGCATTCGCGATGATCGCCTGCGCCACCTGCACCTCGCGATAGTCGAAATCGAGCAGCGCGCCTTCTTCATCGATCGCGGACGCACCGATGATGGCGTAGTCGACCTTGAACTGGCCAATCAGCTGCGTCGCGGTCGAGCCGACCACCGCACCGTCGGCGCGCCGCACCGTGCCGCCGGCGACCACCACCTCGATGCGGGGATGGCGATAGAGCAGCATCGCGACGTTCAGGTTGTTGGTGATGACGAGCAGGTCCTCGTGCGAGGTCAGCGCGCTTGCCACCTCTTCCGTCGTGGTGCCGATGTTGATGAAGAGCGAGCAGCCGTTCGGGATCAGCGAGGCGGCCGCAGCGCCGATCGCCTTCTTCTCGTCGGCGGCGACGAAGCGCCGCGCCTCGTAGGCGAGGTTTTCGACGCCCGAGGCGATGATGGCGCCGCCATGGATGCGGGTCAGCGAGCGGCGCTCGCAGAGATCGTTGAGATCTTTCCGGATGGTCTGCGCCGAAACCTCGAAGCGGCGCGCGAGTTCCTCGACCATCACCCGGCCCGAGGCGCGGGCGATGTTGAGGATTTCGGCCTGGCGATGGGTCAATCCAGTCACGGGCGGCAACCTCAATCAGAGTTCTGCATGGTGCGGCGGTTCGACGCCGAGGTCAACGAGAGAGCACGGTAAAGTTAACGAACAGCGTGCCGGCGCCCTGCCCTCACCACTTCATGGCGGCCGCGACCAGCTTCATCAGGGCGTCATCATCGTAAGTGCCGGCCGAGGCGACGGCACCGGCGGCCACCAGATCGTCGTGACTGAGCGAGGTTCGCATGCCGATCGTCGGTATGCCCGCGGCCGAGGCCGATTGAATTCCGGAGCGGGAATCCTCGAACGCGATCGAGGCATGGGCGGCGGCACCGGCGAAGCGCAGCCCTTCCAGATAAGGCAGCGGATGCGGCTTGCCGTGCGGCAGTTCGTCGCCGATCACGATCGCCTTGAAGCGGTCCATGATGCCGAGCCCCGACAGCAGCATCTCCGCATTCAGTCGCGGTGCATTGGTGACGGCGACCATGGGAATGCCCGTCGCGTCCGCCTTGTCGAGCAGCGCCATCAGGCCCGGTACCGGCTTGATCTGTCCGGCCACCAGCGTGCGGAAGATGTGCTCTTTCTCGTCGAGAATGGCTGCGCGCCGCTCCGGCAACACGTCGCTCAAGAATCGCTCCCCTATCGACACATTGGAGAAGCCCTGCAACTCCTTCGAAAACCGTGCATGATCGAACACGTGACCGCGCGGGCCAAACACCTGGTTGAACGCCTCGCGATGCAGCGCGTCGGTATCGGCGAGCGTGCCGTCGATGTCGAACAGCAGAGCCTGGCCCGTGGTTTGCGACATTTCAAATGATTCCTCTTCGCCGGGGCGCACTAATAGCCGAGAATTTCTCGTCCGTCATTCCGGGACGTGCCGCAAGGCGCGGGCCCGGAATCCATCCAATCGCACACGCTGCGGCCCGAATGACGAGTGAGCACACTCGACAAATCGGCGCGCGGCTGCAACACTACCTGCAAGAGCAAAAAGGAGAAAACGATGACCATCAATCGGCGCGAACTGGCCGTCTCGGCCCTGGCACTTGCCGCTCTCGGCGCGGCTCCCGCGCTGGCCGCCTCAGTGGACGATGAGGCGGTTGCGAAAAAGGTCGAGGCTTTTCGTCTCGCCCAGATTGCGGCGGATCCAAAGGCGCTCGGCGCGCTCTGCTGGGACGATCTCAGCTACAGCCATTCCAGCGGCAAGGTCGAGGACAAGGCGACCTTCATCGCCAACGCCACGGATGGAAAATCGAAATTCCTGTCGATCGAGTACAAGGACCCGACCATCAAGGTCGTCGGCCCCGCCGCGATCGTGCGCTTCCACTGGATCGCCGAGCAGGAGATGGCGGCCGATGGGAAAAAAGTGCCGACCAACCTTCACATCCTGATGAACTGGCAGAAGCAGGGCGACGACTGGAAGCTGCTGTCGCGCGCCGCGACGAAGCTTTGATGTAATTCACTTCATTCCGGGGCGCGCCGTAAGGCGCGAGCCCGGAATGACCTGAGGATGCTGCATCGCCCTGCAACGGGCGCGCGGATTCCACGGCATAAATTCCAATCACGCCGCTTCCTTCAAATCTCCATTCACCAACCTCCGCGCGGCGCGTTCCGCTTCGCGTGCGTTGCGGAAGATCTGGCCTTCGAGGCGGTTGAAGCGGTGGGAGGAAGCGAAGAAGCGGTATCCTTCCGGGTTGCGTACGACGATACCTGCTGTCTGTGAATCGACTTCAATGATGTAGCTGTCCGGCATTGCCCGTGATTCCTCGAGTGCGGGCAAATAACGGTGCTCCTGCCCAATGGTTCCTATGGGCATGCGGCCGTTTCCACCCCGAATCGACACGCAATGGAGTACGCTGCGACCTCATCCGTTTTGTGACTTGTTCTTGGCGAAGCCGCGACATCCGCGGCGCACGATCACCACATGCGTTAAGGCAACACATGCGTTAAGGCTCCGCGCGCTTACGTCGCAATCGGCGGCGCGGTGCGGTTGACGGTCTGCGGGCGACCGTGATCATCGATCGAGACATAGGTGAAGTTGCCGTCGGTGACGAGGAACGGATGCTGTTCGCCGCGGCGCAGCGCCCAGGCTTCGAGACGCACCGTGAGCGAGGTGCGCCCAACGCGCACGAGCGTGGCGTAGACCGAGACGAGATCGCCGACGTAGACCGCTTTGCGAAAATTCATCGCTTCGATCGCGACCGTCACGGTGCGCGACTTCGCGACTTTCGAGGCGAACACGCCGCCACCGACGTCCATCTGGCTGAGCAGCCAGCCGCCGAATATGTCGCCATTGGCGTTGGTGTCGGCGGGCATCGCAAGCGTGCGGATGCAGAGATCGCCGCGGGGTTCGGTGCTGGTCTGTTCGGTCATGCCTCTCTCGTTTGAAAATTTCCAGGTATTGATGGGTGCCTAGCTTAGCCGAAAGCGCAAATATCAACACCGTCATTCCGGAGCGCAGCAAAGCGCGAGCCCGGAATCCATTGAACCGCAGAGATTGTAGATGAATGGATTCCGGGCCTGCGCCTGTCGGTGCATCCCGGAATGACGGAAGACCTAATCCGGCCTGACCATCTCGAACATGTTTTCCGGCTTGATCTCGAAATAGTCGCCGCGCCGTCCCGCCCGGACGATCGGACGAGTCGCAGCCGTCTGGTAGACGCCGTCCTTGATGAAGGCCTTGTCGATGTGGACGGCGACGACCTCGCCGAGCGTCAGCCAGGCATCGGCCTGCCGGCCATCGGCGCCCTTGAGGCGCACGATGTCGGACACCCTGCATTCGAAGGCGACCGGGCTCTCGCCGACGCGCGGCACGTTGACGAGCCTGCCAGGCACGGCTGACAGCCCCGCGATCTTGAACTCGTCGACCTCGGGCGCGACGTGGGCGGCGGTCGCATTCATCTGCTTCGCCAGGTCCATGGTGGCGAGATTCCAGACGAACTCCTTCGTCGTCTCGATATTGCCGACGGTGTCCTTCCAGTTGGTGGAGGAGAAGCCGATGATCGGCGGGGTGTAGCAGAAGGCGTTGAAGAAGCTGTAGGGCGCGAGGTTGACGTGGCCCGTGGCGTCACGCGAGGAGATCCAGCCGATCGGCCGCGGCGCGATGATGGCATTGAAAGGATCGTGCTTGAGGCCATGGCCCTTGGCGGGCTCGTAGAAGTGCAGGTCTTTCTCGGTCACGTTGCTTTTTCCCTGATCGTCATTGCGAGCGCAGCAAAGCAATCCAGACTGTCTCCGCGGCGGGATCCTGGATTGCTTCGCTGCGCTCGCAATGACGGAGTTTGTTGGTCCGTGTTGCGCGCCAATCGCCCGGTCATTCCGGGGTAGGTCCGCAAGACCGATCCCAGACTGACGTCCAGCTTGCTTATAGGGGCAATTGCACCACGCGTCAGTGACGCGGCGACAGGCCTGCGATGACGAAATCGATCATCTGATCGATCGTGGGGCCCGGCTTGGTGGCGCATTGAGCGATCATCTGGGGATGGAAGAAGCGCATCATCGCTGTGCAGGCGCAGAGCGAGGCCAGTTGCAGGTCCGGCGCCTCGAATTCGCCGGAGGCGGCACCTTGCGCGATCATCTGGCCGATGATCGAGGCGATGCACTCCATATGGGCGACGCAGACGTCCCAATCCTCCTGCATCGCGATCTCGACCATCTCATGCAGCTTGGAATCACCGACATAGCGCTCGGTGTTCATGCGATGGATGGTGGTCAGAAGCTGCCGGAAGCGGTCGCGCACCGGACCGGGCTGGGCCACGATCCGCTGCGCTTCGAGTTCGACCTCGCCCATCAACGCCCGGGCCACCGACTGATGGATCGCCTTCTTCGATTCGAAGAAGCGATAGACGTTGGCCGGGCTCATCCGGAGCTCTTTGGCGATGTCGCCGACAGTGGTCTTCTGGTAGCCGATCTGGCGGAACAGCCGCTCGGCCACCTCGAGGATGCGTTCCCGGGTGTCGCCTTCGATATGTTCCGAAACCAGTGTCATCTGTCAGGACTCGTCAAAACTCACTCTTCATTTATTCAGCCGCTTCAGCAAGCGGAAATGCGGGCTCGGCATCGCTGCCATGCTGCGGCGCAACCTCCGGCTGCTCGGCCGTTCCAGCCTCGTCGAGGCTCTTGCGGAACCACAGGGCGTAGAGGCCCGGCAGATACAGGAGCGTCAGGAAGGTCGCAACGAACAATCCGCCCATGATGGTGATCGCCATCGGGCCCCAGAACGCCGAGCGCGACAGCGGGATCATGGCGAGGATCGCGGCGAGCGCGGTCAGCACCACCGGACGCGCGCGCCGGACGGTCGCCTCCACGATCGCCTCGCGCCGGGTCAGGCCATGGGAGACGTCGGTCTCGATCTGGTCGACCAGGATGACTGCGTTGCGCATGATCATACCGGCGAGCGCGATCAGGCCGAGCAGCGCCACGAAGCCGAACGGCTGGTTGGCGACGTTGAGCCCGAGGGACGCACCGACGATGCCGAGCGGCGCGGTGAGGAACACCAGGATCAGGCGTGAGAAGCTCTGGAGCTGGATCATCAACAGCGTCAGCATCACCATGACCATCACCGGGAAGAGGATGAAGATCGAGGCATTGCCCTTGGCGGATTCCTCGAACGCGCCACCCGGCTCGATGCGGTAGGCCGGCTCGAGGTAGTCCTTGATCTGTTGCAGCTTCGGCGTGATCTGGCTGGTGACGTCGGGCGCCTGGACGCCGTCGACGACGTCGGAGCGCACGGTGATCGCCATGTCGCGGTTGCGCCGCCACAGGATCGGCTCCTCGTGGGAATACTCGATCTTGGCAATCTGCTGGAGCGGCACGGCAACGCCATTGCGCGAGGTGATGGTGAGATCGCCGACATGGGCGAGGTCGAGCCGCTCGGAGGGGATCGCACGGGCGACCACGCCGACCTTCTCGATGCCGTCGCGCACGGTCGTGACCTGCGCTCCGGAGATCAGCATCGCAAGTGACTGTGAGACCTCCTGCGGGGTGAGGCCCATCGCACGCGCGCGGTCCTGGTCGACGACGAGCTTGAGATACGGCGACTGCTCGTTCCAGTCGAGCTGGACGTCCTTGACGTTCTTGTTCTGACGCATGACGTCGCGGACCTGGTAGGCGATCTCGCGCACCTTGTTGGGATCGGGGCCGATCACGCGGAACTGCACGGGGAAGCCGACCGGGGGACCGAAATTGAAGCGGTCGACGCGGACGCGGGCTTCGTTGAGCGCGCCGTCGGAAACGGCGTTCTCGAGCTTCGCCTTGATGCGCTCGCGCGCCTCGACACCCTTGGCGACGATGACGATCTCGGCAAAGGCCTCGTTCGGCAGCTGCGGATTGAGGCCGAGCCAGAAGCGCGGCGAGCCCTGCCCGACATATGCCGTGTAGGTCGCGATGTCCTGGTCATCCTTCAACAGCTTCTCGGCATCCTTCACCGCCTTTTCGGTGACGTTGAAGGCGGTGCCTTCCGGCAGGCGGAGCTGGAGGAACAGCTCGGGCCGCTCGGACAGCGGGAAGAACTGTTGCTGCACATGGCCGAAGCCGACGATCGAGGCGACGAAGACGCCGACGGTCGCGACCACCACCGTGATGCGGTGGTTGACGCACCATTGCACGATGGCGCGAAGGCCGCGGTACATGCGGGTCTCATAGACCGCGTGCGGATCGTGGTTGTGGTGCAGCTTGATGTTGGGCAACAGCTTGACGCCGATATAGGGCGTGAAGATCACCGCGACGAACCAGGACGCGACCAGCGCGATCGCCACGATCCAGAAGATGCTGCCGGCATATTCGCCGACCGCCGAATTGGCAAAGCCGATGGGCAGGAAACCGGCAGCCGTGACCAGCGTTCCCGTGAGCATCGGAAAGGCAGTGGATTCCCAGGCAAAGGATGCCGCGCGGATGCGGTCCCAGCCCTGCTCCATCTTCACCACCATCATCTCGACTGCGATGATGGCGTCGTCGACCAAAAGGCCGAGCGCGATGATCAGCGCGCCAAGCGAGATGCGGTGCAGGTCGAGCGACATCGAGTTCATGACGATGAACACGATGCCGAGCACCAACGGCACCGAGAGGGCGACCACGATGCCGGTGCGCCAGCCGAGTGCAACAAAGGACACGAACAGCACGATCGCAAGCGCTTCCACGAAGGAGTGCACGAACTCGCCCACCGCATGCTCGACCACGTGGGGCTGGTCGGCGATCAGCTCGACGTCGATGCCCTGCGGCACCGCCTTCATGAATTCGCTGGTCGCCTTTTCGACCTCCTTGCCAAGCTCGAGGATGTTGGCGCCCTTGGCAGTGACGACGCCGATACCGATCGCGGGCTTGCCTTCCTGGCGCACGACGAAACTGGGCGGATCGACGTAACCGTGGGTGACGGTTGCGATGTCGCCGAGGCGGAAGACGCGGCCATTGCTTTCGACCGGCGTCTCGGCAACAGCCTTGGCGCCGTCGAGCGCGCCGGTCACGCGCAGCGGCACGCGCTGCGAGGACGTTTCGACCGTGCCGGCGGGGGTCACGTTATTCTGCTTGGCCAGCGAATCGAACAGCGCCTGCGGCGTGATGCCGAGAGTCGCGAGTTTCGCATGCGAGAACTCGACATAGATGCGCTCGTCCTGTGTGCCGTAGACGTCGACCTTGGTCACGCCCGGAACTTTGAGGAGGCGCTGGCGGAAACCTTCGGCGGTCTTCTTGAGCTGCGCATAATCAGCGCCGTCGCCGGTCATCATGTAGAGAATCGAATCGACGTCGGAGAACTCGTCATTGACGACGGGGCCGAGAATGCCCGACGGCAGCTGGCCCTGCACGTCGACGAGCTTCTTGCGCAGGAGATAGAAAAGATACGGCACGTCCTTCGGCGGCGTGTTGTCGCGGAAGGTCACCTGCATCGCGGTGAAGGCGGGCTTCGAGTAGGTCTGCACCTTCTCGAAATAGGGCAGCTCCTGAAGCTTCTTCTCGATGGGATCGGCGACCTGGGTCTGCATCTCCTGCGCCGTCGCACCCGGCCACATCACCGAGACGTTGACCACTTTCACCGTGAAGAACGGATCTTCGGCGCGGCCGAGCTTCTGATAGGAGAAGAAGCCGGCGGCGCCGAGCACGATCATCAGGAACAGGACCAGCGTCGGATGGCTGACGGCCCAGGCTGAAAGGTTGAAGCGCTTCATCGCACTCTCTCCAGAGATGACCCAATTGCCAAGAACAAAACAACCAACCCTGTTCAACCCGTCATTGCGAGGTAGCGAAGCGATCCAGGGGGCTGGGCAGGTTCTGGATCACTTCGCCGCTTCTTCCATCGCATTCGCGCGACGGCCGAAACTCACCTCGCAATGACGGGACCGTATTAGAACGACAGCGAGGACACGATCCGGACCTTCTGGTTCGGATCGAGCTTCTGCACGCCGAGCGCGACGATCTTCGCGCCCTCTTCCACGCCACTGGCGATGACGACGTCGTTGCTCTCGTAGGATTTCACCGTGACCGGCTTCAGCGCGACGGCGCCGTTGTCGTCGACGACGTAGAAGGAGGGCTTGCCGCCTTCGTTGAACAGCGCCGACAGCGGCAGCCGCGCGACGCGCTCGGTGGCGGCATCCGACAGCGTCAGCGTCGCGGTCATGCCAAGCGCGACCTTGTCGTCGGCTTCCGGCAGCGAGAATTTCGCAAGATAGGTGCGCGTGGCCGGATCGGCGGCAGGCGCGATCTCGCGCAGCTTGGCGGCGTACTTCTTGTTCGGCTCCGACCAAAGAGTGACGCTGGCGACGCCCGACTTGGCGCGTCCGACCAGCGTCTCAGGGATCGCGACGACCGCTTCCTTCTCGGCAAAGCGGGCGACGCGGATCGAAGCCTGGCCCGCGGCGACCACCTGGCCGGGCTCGATCAGCGTTGCGGTGACGACGCCGCGGGCGTCGGCATTGAGCGTCGCGTAGGAAAGGGAATTCTTGGTCAGCTCGACCGAGCGCTCGGCGCGATTCAACCGCGCGCGGGCCTCGTCGGCGGCCGCGCGGCTCGTATCCATCTGCGCGTCGGTGGTCCAGCCCTTGGCCTTGAGGTCCTTGGCACGTTGCTCTGCGGCGGCAGCCTGGGCCAGCACGCCGGTCGCTGCAGTCTGCTCGGCCACGGCCTGCTCGGCCTGAAGCTTCAGATCGACTTCATCGAGGGTCGCGAGCGGCTGGCCCTCCTCGACGGTCTGGCCGACCTCGACCAGGCGCTTGGCCACCTTGCCGGCGACCCGGAAACCGAGATCGCTCTCGATGCGGGGCCGGATGGTGCCGACGAAGCTGCGCTCCGGCGTGTCGGCCTCGTAATGGGCGGTTGCGACCAGAACCGGCCGCGGTGGCTCGGCCTTTTGCGCTACAGTGTCATTGCATCCGGCCAGCGCCACGGCCATCAGGGCCAGCGAAGCACCTGCCAAGAGCCTGGAATAGCTCGACAAAATCGACCGGACGAACATCGGACACTCCTGCGGCTGTGTTCCGGAGAAATGTCGACTAATCACTGATAAAAGTCAATAATCGTCAGTCATCAGAAAAACGTGAGCGTTAAGGGAAGGTAAGGAGGTAAAATCGGTCAAAGGGTTAGCTTGGGTGTGACGTCTGGTCACGTAAGCGGGGCGCGAGGAGCCCCGTCACGTCGGGAGCCATTCCGGGGCGCGCGAAGCGCGAACTACGGTGCGCACTTGCGTACCTGAGAATCTCGAGATTCCGGGTTCGGTGCTGCGCACCGCCCCGGAATGACTTCGTTAGCGGCCCCTCACCGCCCCTCTTCGGCGAATTCGTGCTTGCTCTCGTGGCCGCCGACGAACACCAGGATGCCGGCGATCAGGGGCAGGATCGCGAGAACCAGGAGGCCGGTCGAGGTCTGGCCGGTGGCTTCCTTGACCCAGCCGATCAAATAGGGCCCGGCGAAGCCGGCGAGATTGCCGATCGAGTTGATCAGGGCGATGGCACCGGCGGCCGCCATACCGGAGAGCCAGGCGGTCGGCAGGGTCCAGAACACGCCGAAGCAGCAGAATACGCCGATCGCGGCCACCGTCAGCGCCACCATCGTCAGGGTGGGATCGGTGAGATATGAGGAGACGCCGAGCGCGACGGCAGTGAGCAGCAGCGGCGCACCGACATGCATCACACGCTCGCGCGTGGCATCGGAATGCCGCGCCCACAGGATCATGGCGATGGTGCCGAACAGGTACGGAATCGCGGTGACGAAGCCGGTCTGCGCATTTGTGAGCCCAAAAGCCTTCACGATCTGCGGCAGCCAGAACTGCATGCCGTAGAGCGCACCGACGAAGCCGAAATAGATCAGGCTCAGCGCTATCACCTTCGGCGACGACAAGGCTTCGCCGAGCGAGAGGTGCTTCACCGCCTGCTTGGCTGCGACTTCCGAATCAAGCCTGGCCTTGAGCCACGCCTTCTGCTCGGCCGACAGCCAATCCGCCTTCTCCGGCTTGTCGGTGAGATAGAACCAGGTGACGATGCCAAGCAGCACCGACGGCACGCCCTCGATGATGAACAGCCACTGCCAGCCCTGCAGGCCCAGCACACCGTCGAGCCCGAGCAGCAGGCCCGAGATCGGCGCGCCGATCACAGTCGAGACCGGCACCGCAATGGCAAAGGCCGCGAGGAAGCGCGCGCGATATTCGGCAGGGTACCAATAGGTGAGATAAAGGATGATGCCGGGGAAGAAGCCGGCTTCGGCGACACCGAGCAAGAAGCGCAGGACGTAGAAGCTGGTGACGCCGTTGACCGTCGCCATCAGCGCCGAGATCACGCCCCAGGTCACCATGATGCGGGCGATCCAGCGGCTCGCGCCGAATCTCTCCAGCGCCAGGTTGCTCGGCACCTCGAAGATGAAATAGCCGATGAAGAAGATGCCGGCGCCCCAGGAGAAGATCAGCGGCGTGAACTTCAACTCCGCATTCATGGTCAGCGCCGCGAAGCCGAGATTGACGCGGTCGAGATAGGAAAAGAAGTAGGCCAGCACCAGGAAAGGAATCAGGCGCCAGGAGATGGCGCGGATGGTCGAGGTCTCGACCGCGCTCTTGTTAGGGTTCTTGGCAGTGCCTGCGGAACCGGCAAAGGTAGTGGTCTGGCTCATGGCGTCCCCCTTGGTTGTTGCTTTTCTCAGGTCCGAGGGCGGTTTTGAGCATCGCGGCGAAAGAGTCAATGGAGCGAGCAATGCACGGAACGCAATCGACCACCCCTGTTGCGCCTTTGCAGGTATCGCTGGTCCGCGCCGCCCTCGCTCTCGTCGTGATCGCCTGCGGCCTCACCCTGCGCTGGTATGGCTTTCCGCTTGGGCTGCCCGCTTTCGCCGTGAAGTATGGCGGCTCGCTGCTATGGGCGACCATGGTGTTTTTGCTGGTCGGCGCCGTGCTGCCACACCTGACACGGACGAAGATTGCGGCCATTGCGACGGCGATTGCGGTTCTGGTCGAGTTGTCCCGGCTGGTGCATACACCGTGGCTCGATGCGTTCCGCCTCACGACCGCCGGCGCGCTGCTCCTGGGGCGGATCTTTTCGCTGTGGAATGTTTTGGCCTATGTCGTGGGTATTGTTGTCGGCGCCTGGCTCGATCAGATCGCAGGGTGGGCAAAGGCGCGCTAGCGCCGTGCCCACCATCTTGCCTCAACGAAACATAAGCGGTGGGCACGCTTCGCTTTGCCCACCCTACGAAGCCGCGACTTCCTCAGCCAATTGAAACCGCTCGAAGCGATCGAGCTCGTCCTCGATCCTGCGCTTCAGCTCCTTGCGGCCGGCCGTCTTCTTGCCGTTGCCGACCCAGGTCCATTTCTGCATCAGGAGTTTCTTGTTTTGCCGATCGGTCTTGAGGTCCAGCGCGGCCACGATCTCGTCGCCGACGAGCACCGGCAGCGCGAAATAGCCGAGCTTTCGCTTGGCCTTCGGCACATAGGCTTCAAAGAGGTGATTGTAGCCGAAGATGAGATTGGTGCGCTTGCGCTGGATGATCAGGGGATCGAAGGGCGAGAGGATGTGCACGAGATCGGGCGGTGCCCCCTCGCCCGGCTCCAGCGCCGACGGCGGCGCCCAATGCTCCTGCTTGGCCGCGCCTTCCAAAGCAAGCGACACGAGTTCGCCGCGTCGGACCCGTGATGCGATCAGGCGCGCCACCGCCTTCTTGCTCGGCGCGTCGAGATGGCAGATCGAATCGAGGCTCACGACGCCCTGAGCGCGCAGCGCGCGGTCGAGCAGGTAGGTGATACCGTCCTTCGCTGAGGCCGGCTTCGGCAGCTTGTCCCAGCCGAAATGGCGCGTCATCAGCTCATAGGTCTTGAGCATGCCCTGGCGTTCGCTGATTGTGACGACGCCGGTGTAGAAGGCGAGTTGCAACGCCCGCTTCGAGGGCTTGCGGCTCTGCCACAGATGCTCTTTCTCGGTGAGGACGTCATCCTCGATGTCGCGGATCGTCAGCGGGCCAGCCCGCACCAGCCGCATTACCTTGCGCATGTCGGCCGCCGTCACCGACGCGAACCATTTGTGCCCCTCGCGGCGGTGCTCGCGCATCGCCGGCAGGAAGAAACGGAAGTCGCTCGACGGCACGTAGGACAGCGCATGCGTCCAGTATTCGAATACGCTCCTGTCGACGCTCTGGGCGTGGCTCAGGTCGGCTCGGCGATAGGACGGGATGCGGCTGTAGAGAATGTGGTGATGGCAGCGCTCGATGACGTTGATGGTGTCGATCTGCACATAGCCGAGATGGGCGATGGCATCGGCAACCGCTTGCGCGCCCGCGCCAAAGGGCTCGCGGGTATCGAGCCGTTGCGCGCGCAGCCAGATCTGTCGCGCCTGTGACGTCTGAAGCGGGAGTGGTTTGGGCGTGCGGGACATTGCGAGCGGCAATGTAGCGGGATTCGCAAGCAAGCAAAGAAACAACGGCAACGAAAAAGCCGCGCTGCCACCTGCTGACAGCGCGGCCGGCCCCGGCACGAAGGCCGGTGCTACTTCATCATCTGCGCCTTCATGTAGTGCTTGCAGGCACTGGGCATCTTGCCGTTGCTCATGTCGGTGTTGGCCATCGCCATTTCCTTGTTCATGCCCATCTTGGACGAACCATCGGGCATGGCAGCCACTGTCGTCAGCGTGGCGCCCATATTGGCGCTCGTGCAGGCCATCATCTTCGCCGAAGCGGGCGAAAGCGCTAGTGCGACAAAGGCGGCGGCGGTCAGCAAAGTCTTCATCGAAAAGTCTCCTCAAGTAAAACGAAACCGGCGTCGTGCCGGCCTTCGCAACTACGTATTGTCTGCGAGGAGCGTTTCGCGGAGAAGGACACTTTCATTGCTGCAGTGCAAGGAGGGCCCGGCTCAAGGCCCGCGCTTCGCCCCCTTGGGACGGTCCCCAATGCTGCCGGTCGCAACATCAGGCTCGCAGGCGGCCTTGCCGCGGTCGGTCGCCTGGCAGCGATAGACGCTGCCGGTCAGGCGATCGACCAGCCACATATTGTCCTCGGTCACGCCTTCCAGGCCGACATAGCGATTGGTGAGACCCGTGACCAATGTCGACAGCAGGATCGCGACCGCGATCATCGCCGCGCCGATATAGATCGGCATTGAACTCTGCGAAGTCGTCCGATCCGGCGGGCCGCCACGATTGAACTGATAGTCACTCGGCCTTGGCACTGTTCCGAACCGGCTCCCTTCGCGGGGCTAGCGTTTCTTCCGGGGTGAAGGGGTTTGCTAGGCGCCCATCTGGCCGATTTCTTGTTCGCAGCCGGGCCGCGCGACGACCGCTTTGCGACCATCGTCGAGCGAGGGTGTCCAAAACGAAGGGCGGCCCGGATCGGGCCGCCTTTGCTTCGCCTGTTTGCTCGTCAGCGGCGGCCGAACGATCCGCCCATATGCCGCCGAAGAGGCCGCCGGGAAAAGTCGACGGTCGATCCGCAGCGCTCTTTCGAAGCTCGAATAGACAGGCGTGCTTCCCGACCAACGCAAACGTCCCTGTCTTGTCGGTGGTCGGCCGCTGCCGTGGACCTACATGCGATTGGATGCTGACCGGCTCCGGCGCTAGAATAAGCATCGAGATCAATCCTTTCTGAATGTGATCCGCATCACATCAGGGTGTTTGAACCTGACCTAGGCTCGCAGCATCAAATCGCCATCAGGCGTCATAGCGAGGATTTACGACAATGACCCGTTTCAACACATTTTTCGGATTGAAGGCGATTACCATCTCGGCCGCGCTGTCCCTGACGGCGGGCCTGGCACTCGCCGGCGACAACAACGTCACCGCCAACCAGATCCTGGATGCGCTGAAGTCGAAGCCCCTGACCCGCGGGCTGTCCACCGGTCCACAGACCGACACCCCGAATCAGGCCAAGGAGGCGAGCTTCCTCAACACCGTGCGCAACCGGCAGACCCGGTCGCTGTCGATGGGCGAGCGTGAGCAGATCGCCGAGCTCGCGGCGAGCAAGCCGAAGATCGATCTGGAGATCCAGTTCGACTACAACTCGGCCAACATCGCCAAGACCTCAATGGGGTCGGTGCAGGCGCTCGGCAAGGCGCTGTCCGACCCGGCGCTGAAGGGCTCGACCTTCGTGGTCGCCGGCCACACCGATGCGATCGGCAGCGATCCCTTCAACCAGGATCTCTCCGAGAAGCGCGCCGATACCATCAAGAAGTATCTGGTCCAGAATTACGGCCTCAGCTCCGGTGACCTCGTCACCGTCGGCTACGGCAAGACCAAGCTGAAGGACACCGCGAACGGCACCGACCCGGTCAACCGTCGCGTCCAGGTCGTGAACATGGAAACCAAGACGACAGCCTCGAAGTGATTGCGGCGTCCGATCCGAAAACTCGCCCGCCGCGCCCGCGGCGGGCGAGTTTCATATCCAGTTCTGGAAGATCATCAGCCGGTTGAAGGTCTGCATCGAGGTGCCGACGAAGGCGGCGGAGATCGGCAGCATGACGGCGAAGCCGATGGCTGCGATCGCGACATAGGCCCACAGCACCCAAGGCGGAAGCTTGTCACGTCGCAGCACATAGACCAGTGCGAGCGAGGACGCGGTCGCGGCCGGCAAATAGTAGTAGATGAAGCCGAGCGTGCGCGGCAGCAGCGCCCATGCAAGATACGGCCCGAAATAAAATGCCGAGATCAGGAACGCATCCCAGCGCCGCGTGACGACGAAGTCGCGCAACACGACCGCCAGCGCGAGCAGCGCCGGCCACAGCACCAGGGGATTGCCGAGGAAAACGACTGCGGAGATGCTGTTGTCGCCGACCTTGTCGAACAGGAACCACACCGGACGTACGAGAAACGGCCAGGACGGCCATGAGCTCATATAGGTATGCCCGGCAATCGCGGTCGTGGTGTTGTCGGCGAAGATGCGCCGCTGGGCCTCGATCAGATCGGATGGCGATAGTCCATAGAGCGGCAGGAACGCGGCGAGATAGAACACCGCCGGCAACAGGACGAAGCAGAGCGCGAAATGCTGCGCCCTGAAATCCGGCCAGAGGTCGGGCCGATACCAGTCGGTCGGCTTCGCGTCGGCAAACAGTGTGCGCCAGCTCTGCATCAAGCGGATCGCCGCGACGATGACGATGCAGGCCGCCAGCGGAAACAGACCGCTCCATTTGCAGGCGGCGGCAAAACCGAACAATCCGCCGGCCAGCGCAAACAACCGGTGCGGTCGCTCTCTCCGAAAGCCATGCATGAAGGCCGCCGACGCCAGCAGGCCGAAGGCAAGCGCAAAGATGTCGAGCATCGCGATGCGCGACTGTACGAACAACATCTGGTTGAAGAAAGCGATCAGCGCCGCCGCGATCGCGGGGCCTTCGGCCGAAAACAGCGCGAGGCCGCAAAGATAGACGGCGACGACCGCGAGCGCGCCGAACAGCGTTGCCGGATAGCGCCAGCCCAGCGAATTGTCGCCGAAGGCCGCGATCGACAGCGCGATAAGCTCCTTTGCCAGCGGCGGATGCATCGGATTGAGCACGGGTTTCGGCATGACCGGCTCGAGCATCTGCCGTGCGGCCGGCACGTAATGCACCTCGTCGAACACGAATTTGTCCGGCGTCGAGACGCCAATCAGAAGCACGAGATGCGCGACCAGGAAAATAACGACAGAGATCACTGCGCTCCGCGACATCGGCGACGCAGAAGTCACTTGGTGCTGTCGTTGTACGGCTGTTTTGCGTGGCAAATCTGCTTCACCGCGAAGAAAAATATCTTTGCTCAGCGCATTGAACGTATTCTGGCGCAACTGTCACTAACCATGACGCTCGTGATGCGGTACGTGTGATAACTATACCACATCGCAGACGAGCGCGATCCGGTACGATACGGGACAGATCGATCGGCTATGATATGAATTTGCGACTTCGCGTTGTTCTTCCCTTATTGCTTGCGGCTCTCTCTTGCACGGCGTCCGCCGCACAAGCGCAGACGCGCGTCGGCGAAGCCGTGGTGATCCAGAAGGAAGTCGTTCGCGTCGCGGCGACGGCGACGCAGATCAACGTCGGCGACAGCATGCTACGCGACGAGACCGTGCGCACCGGCGCAGGCAGCGCGGCGCGCTTCGTCATGGCCGACAGCACCAACCTGTCACTCGGACCGAGCGCCACGCTCAAGCTCGACCGCACCGTCTTCAACGACGAGCACAGCTATCGCGACGTCGCGATCCAGATGACGACCGGCGCCTTCCGATTCGTGACCGGGCATTCGGAGAAGGCCGCCTACAAGATCACGACGCCGCTGGCGACCATCGGCGTACGCGGCACCACGCTCGACATCCTCTCCCAGCGCGGCCGCTCGGTCGTGGTGCTGCAGGAAGGCGCTGCCAGCGTCTGCACGCTAGGCTTCCAGTGCATCCAGCTTACCCAGCCGGGCGATACCGCGATCATTACCTCGACCGGCGGCAAGACCAGGATCACCAAGACAAGCACGCCGCCCTGGACCTTTGCCGCGACCTGCACCGCGGCGGCCGGCCTCTGCTCGGTCAACCAATATGCCGACGCCTCTCCCACCATCACGCCCGCCGTCCATGATGACGGCATGCTGTGCGGACGGTGACCATGGCGATATTCCGGCCACATCGCCTGCTTCTCGCCGTCGCGCTGGCCGCAAGCGCCACTCTTGCGCTGCTCTGCGCGGACGCGCGCCCGGCCGCAGCGGCGAGCTGCGACGGCGAGTGCGTGACGACGACATCGACGCCAACGCCAACGCCGTCTCCGTCTCCGTCGCCTACGCCGCCGACGACGACGAACAGTCCGGGCAATGGGCCGACCGGAGCCGACTCCAGCGCCGGCTCGATCGGCGACCTCGCCAACCAGCGCTTCAACCAGATGATCACCAACCGGGTGCTCGGCTCGGTGCTGCTTGGTGTCAACGAGCAGGTCAATTGCAGCGACTGCATCAGCGCCTTCGGCTCGGCCGGCTCGTTCTCCGCCGGAGTCCATGGCCGCAAGGAGCTCACGAGCAACCTGTCGCTGCTCGCGGGCCTCGCCTATACGCAATACAATGAGGGTGGCTACCACATCACCAGCGCGCCGATCGGCGCCTTTGCGCTGCGCTACGATTTCACCGACTGGGGCTCGTCACGCCCCTTCTTCGACATCGGCACGGTGCTCACGCCCTGGGAGAAGGCACGCTACACCCGCAGCTATCAATCGAGCCTCGGCGCGGTCACCGTGACCGGCTCGACCGACAGCTCGAACTACGCCGTCTACGGCCGGGCCGGCTGGATGAGCCGGCTGTCGCCGCGCGACGAGGTCGCCGCCTCCGTCGAGTTCTGGCAATTGTGGCAGCGGGTGTCCGGCTACAGCGATCCGACCGTCGCGATCAATCCGTTCGATGCGACGATCGCGGGCGGCACCGACCGCACCAGCCTCGTCAAGCTCGGCGGACAATGGACGCATCTGTTTGGCAGCACGGTCGAGGCCAACGTCAACGGCGGCTGGGTGCAGTCGTTCGGCGCCCATTCCGGCATCGTCGCCACCGTCACCGGCAATGGCACGGTGGTGCCGACCATGGGCAATCAAGGCTGGTTCGAATATGGCGGCCGCCTCGGCTTCCGCTTCGCGCAAGGGTGGATCGTCGACCTCTTCGCCAACGGCACGCTCGGCCCGCAGCCCGTCGGCAACACCATCCACGGCGGCGTCGGCTTGCGGATTAATTACTGAGACGCCTCACCGAGGCATAGTCTTGTAGATTCCATGGGGCGGTGAGCGAGCCCTATCCGGTAGGTTTGGGTTACCACACTCGAACCATCGGAGAGTCTGATGCAAGCATCGACCGAGAGCACGCCCACCGCCGGGCATAGTGGCACAATTTTTGTTGCGATCGAACTGAGTCAGAAGACCTGGTTGGTGACGCTGCACAGTCCGGATCGCGACCGGCTCTCGCGCCACAAGCTGGAGGGAGGCGATCACGCCGGGCTACTGGGCCTGATCGAGAAGGTCAGGGCTCGGGCGGCCGAGAAGCTGGGGTGGGCGCCAGGTGTGGTGAGCTGCTACGAGG